>JAZULL010000001.1:0-12707 GCA_045603085.1 Eubacteriales bacterium
GTGATACTCCGTTAAGAGTATCACGCCAAGGGGCTTTTTTATGTAAGAGTGAAGAGTGAAGAGTGAAGAGTGAATAAGAAAGGTGAAAAGCCGCCCGAGGGGCGGCTTTTCTGCGTTTTATTTTGTCCGGGAATTATTCCTCAACGGGATCAAGTGTGATCGACTGCACCAGAACGGATTCGCCGGGTTGGCAGTTATCAAGGAAGTCGAAGCGGAGCTGATTGAGCATGCCGCTCCAGAAGGACTTGCCGGCAAGGTCGATGGTCACGGTGTGCCACTCGCCGTCGGCGGTCATGGTATATTTCTGAGAAGCCGTTTCTGCGGGATCGGGATTTGCCTCTGTCAAGAAGAACATCTGGCCGATGTTCTTGGAGGTGCCGGGCTCAAGCTTGTAGGTCAGCGTGACCGACTTGTACTTGGAGGTGTCGATCGCGCCTGCAATGTAAGAAAGGTAGATCAGAGGGTCTTCGCCGGTGGTGGCGGTGCACAGCAGACCGTCCGCGGTCAGCTTGCAGGAGGCATTGTTGGTCGAGCCGAGCAGCTTCTGAGCGGCGGCATCGGTGAAGTCGACGTCTGCGTACGAGAATACCTTTTCGGGGGCAATGACGGTGACCTTGACCTTGTAGGAGAAGGTGCCGCACTTGACCGTGATCTCGTGTGTGCCGGCCTGAACGGGGAATACCACGCCTGCGGCGTTGACAACGATCTTATCGGTGTCGCACTCGTAGGTAATACCGTGATCCGAGCTCCAGCCCTCGATCCAGGTAGCGTCGTCATAGCTGATGATCGACTTGATCTGAGGATTGTAGGTCAAGGGGGAGGTCTGGTCGATGACGTAGGTGTCGGTGACGTAGGGCGCAAAGCCAACCACCGCGCCGGTGGAGTTTGGCTTATCGTAGATCTTGACGCAGATCTGCGTGATCATGCCGCGGAATTCTGCGGTGATTACGGTCTTTCCGGGGCCTTCCACGCGGAAGACCAGCCCTTCCTTGTGAGATACGACAGCCTCGTCGTAGCCGTAGAATCTGATCTCGTCGGCGTACTCACGCAGTTTGACCCATTCGTTCTGGAAGGTGGTGCAGGCAAACAGATTTACGGTAACGGTTTTGGCGCGCTGGGACATGCGGATGACATCGTCCTGGCGTGGAGAGATGGCAACGAATTCAAGGGATGCGGGATCACGGTTGTCGCGTGCCGTTTCTGCCTTGATGTTGGAGCCGTTTCTCTCGCTCAGATCGATCTTGTCGGTAAGGGAAAGGGTGAAATCCTGCACGCGGGTGTTCCAGACGCCCCAGCCCTCGCCGTAAGCGTAAGCCGCAAAGGTGGGCATATCGGAGGTGATATGGCCATTCTTGGTGCCGGCCATGCCTGAGTTATGGCAGTAGTGGTACACGTTCTTTTTGACGATGTCCACCAGCTCAAAGGTAATGCCGTCGTTGGATTCGTAGAAGGCAAGATAGCTGTTGGCGCTCAGACGCTCGTCGGTGCAGATGGCAAGGAACTTGCCGTATTCCTCAACGTACTTAACGTCAAGGGAGTCGTTGGAGCCGCTGCCCACCGCAGTGCCGCGGTGCTGCATGGTAGCGGGCCAGTTTTCATCCAGCGCGTTTGCGGTGGAGACCTGCGTGGAGTGACCGCTCGCACCGGACAGGGTGTAGTACATGTAAAGTGTGCCGTTCAGCTCTACAAAGCTGATCTCGCCGTGACCCCAGAGGTTCTGAGGCTCGGAGAAGAACACGATGGGCTGCGGGTCGTCGCCGCCCCAGCCGCTGCCGTTCCACTTTTCAAAGGGACCGTCGGGATTTTCGGAGCGGGCAACGAAGATGTTGTTGTCACACATATTGGCGTTGACCGTGGAGGTGTAGCCGAGGTAATAGTAGCCGTTAAAGTAAATAACGCCGGGGTCACAGCAGGAGTAGTGATCCAGCGAGTCGGGGGTGGGCTGGAGCACACATTTTTCCTCGCTCCAGGTCTTGCCGCCGTCCTCGGAGTGCTTCCAGGAGATCCAGTCCCACTGCTCGTGGCCGCAACCGGTCATGGCGAACCATGCATCCATAGTGCCGTCCTCGTTGACGATGATGGACGCGCCGTAGCGGTAGCCGGAATCAAGAATCGAGGGAAGCTGATAGATATCGTAGCCGGTGTCGGCATCGACGGTCACGTTGATGTGTTTATCGGGATCGGGAGTAACCAGTGCGGTGTTCTGCTCCTTGAGAAGCTCCACGGATGCGGCGACCTTGCCGTCTGCACCGATCTGCTCACACAGAGCGGGGAGTGCCTCGAGCATGCCGTTTTCAATGGTAGCCGCCAGCAGCAGCTTGCTGCCGTCGCGCTTTACGCCGTAGCCGTTATAGCCGATCTTGTCAAAATCAAACTGTGCCAGCGCAGCGGCATCAAGAGATGCGGGGCCAACGATGATCTCGCACTCTGTGCGGGCATCGGCATCGCGGTTGAGCGTCAGCGTCGTGCCGGTCTTGGCCTCGATCAGGCTGATCAGCTTCTCGGCGCACTTGCGCTCCCAGACGGTGGCGTCCGGGCTGACGTAAACGGTATAGCTTGCAATGGAATCGGGATCTGCGGGGGTTTCGACAGAGGGCTCGGTGGTGGGATCCTCGGTGGATTGGTCACCGGTGTTGCCGTTTTGGCAGGCAACCAAACACAGCATCAGGAAAAGGCACGCGAGCAGGGAAAGAATCTTTGCTGTTTTCATGTCTTTTTTCCTCTCAATAATAGAAATTGGTTCCGAGCTCCTTCATGGGAGGCACGGTGGCAAGGACGTCCTCGTCCACGGTGACCTTCTCCATATAGGGTTGGCAAAGCGTCATAAACATGGTGTCGATCAGGCCCTCTTCAAAGCCCTCGAACCAGTCGCTGTTTTTCTCTTCTGCATAAGCACCCTCGGGCAGGGGGTATTTCATGATCACGTGGTAGCCGTAGTCCGAGGTGACGATGGCGGTCTGTCCGACCTCCATTTTGTCCAGCTGCTCAACGATGTCCTTAAGGTAGGGGTAATTTGCATAATTGGAGGGGTCGTTGTAAAGGAAGTAGCCGTTTTCGTATGTCTGTGCATCCTCGTCCTCACCGCGGGATTCCATGAGCAGCTCAAAGGCGGCAAATTCGCCGTCCGGGATCTTTTCCTTGACCTCGCGGGCCTCCTTTTCGATCTTTGCAAGCTCCTCCTTGGTGTAGTCGACGACAACGGGTTGGCCGTTCTTGTCAAACACCATGGCGGTGGTGCCGTTCTCCTCGTCGTAGGCGATCTTTCCGTCCTCCTTGAAATAGACCTCGTAGCCGTACTTGTCCTTGATGACGTTGCCGAATTCATCCTTGCGGGTTGTGCCGTTTTCGGTATCGTAGCAGATCATCTGATTGCCAAGGGAGTTCTTGGTGAAGTAGATCTCGTCGCCGTTTTCGTCCAGCTCAACCTCGTAGTAGTAGGAGGCAAGGAAGACCTGCTTGAAGCGCACGTAATGCTCCTGATAGTATTCCTCTTGCACGTTAGCGGCGATCTTGGAGGCGTCCTGGCCGTACAGATGCGCCTTAAGCGCGGCGATCTTGGCTTCCATGATATAAGCGTCGCGCAGGATGTCGCAGTTGACACCGTATTCTGCCAGTACCTGATTGAACGCAGTCTTGGAGCCGTCGCCGTCGTAGTCGATAAACTCGGCGATCTCTGCGTCGATGGCATCGACGGTGGCATCCGGCAGGGTCAGACCGTACACCTCATCAAACAGATATGCACCGATGACGTAGGTTTTGGCGTTTTCCAGAATGGTCAGGCGGAAGTAGTCGTTGTAGGTAGAGCCGTTCTTGTCCACCACAGTGGTCCAGAAGCTGTCGCTGTCCACCTGATACTGCGCCTTGGCCAGCGTGCCCTTCATACGGGTCAGCATCAGCTCGTAGATATTGACCGAGAGCGTGGTGCCCTCCAATGACAGCAGCGTCTTTCCGTGCTTGCCGGAGCAGCCCGCAAATGCGCCCAGGCACATCACTGCGGCCAGCACCAATACAAGTAATTTTACTCTATACTGTTTCATAGTAAAGTTCCTTTTCATTATGATAATACCATTATATCGCATTCACTCGTCGGATTGTTTGCTAAGTTCCGTATATTTTACAAACATTTTATGAATAAGACGCAGTGCATTCTCCTTTTCCTTGAGGCGGAGCACCAGATGCGGCTCACCCGACAGCACCATCTTGAGTCTGCCGCCCAGCATGCGCGAAAGGTCGGCCCAGATCTCGTATTTGAAGTGGTTGGGGTAGATGGCCACCGTGCCACCGTCCTGACGGATCTGACGGATATCGCAGGCCGCGCCCTCGGCGCGGATGAGCGCCACGTAAAGCAGGTTCTCGGCCTGCACGGGCAAATCACCGTAGCGGTCGAGCAGCTCGTCGGCAATGTCGTCGCGGTCGTATTCGGTTTCAATGAGTGCAATTCGTTTATAGAGTGCCATGCGCTGGCCGGGATAGCGCACGTAGGAATCGGGCAGGTATGCGTCGTAGTCCAGCGAGACCGTGCATTCCGGCTTTTGCTCGATCACCTCGCCCTTTTCCTCCAGTACCGCATTCTTGAGCAGCTTGATATACATGTCGTAGCCGACCGCGTCAAGGTGGCCGTGCTGCTCCGCGCCAAGGAGGTTGCCTGCGCCGCGGATCTCCATATCGCGCAGGGCGATCTTGAAGC
The DNA here is from genome assembly GCA_045603085.1 of Eubacteriales bacterium. Classification (GTDB taxonomy): domain Bacteria; phylum Bacillota; class Clostridia; order Oscillospirales; family CAG-272; genus SVQP01. The sequence goes on from JAZULL010000001.1 coordinate 4,688, forward strand.
CCGCACCAAACTCGGCGTAGTCCTTGATGGCCTCCAGACGCTTTTGCGCGATCTCGGGAAGGGCACGGTTCACGGGATAGGTGAAGTAGGCGTAAGCGCGGCGCGCGCTGCGGCCGATGCGTCCGCGAAGCTGATGCAGCTGGGAAAGTCCCAGACGGTGCGCGTTGTCCACGATCAAGGTGTTGGCGTTGGGCACGTCCACACCGGTCTCAATGATGGTGGTGCAGACCAGGATGTCGATCTCGCCGCGGATCATCTTTTCCCAGATGTCCTCAAGCGTTTCCTTGTCCATCTTGCCGTGCGCAACCGTGATACGTGCGTCGGGCAGCTGCTTTGCAAGCTCGGCGGCAATGCCGTCAATGCTTTCCACAAAGTTGTGCAGGTAGAAGACCTGACCGCCGCGGCGAAGCTCCTTGCGAATGGCCTCCAGCGTGATCAGCGGATCGTGCTCCAGCACGTAGGTCTGCACCGGCAGACGGTTGCCGGGGGCTTGATCGAGGATCGAGATATCGCGAATGCCGCCCATGGCCATGTTGAGCGTGCGGGGAATGGGGGTTGCGGACAGCGAGAGCACGTCAATGTTGCCCGACAGCTGCTTGAGCTTTTCCTTTTGCGCCACACCAAATCGCTGCTCCTCGTCTACAATCAGAAGACCGAGATCCTTGAATCTGACGTCCTTGCCCAAGAGGCGATGCGTACCGATGATAATGTCAAGGTCTCCGCGCTCAAGGCGGCGCAGAATCTGCTCCTGCTGCTTGGGGGTGCGGAAGCGCGAGATCATATCAATGTTGACGCCAAAGGCGCGCATGCGCGCGGTGGCGGTCTGGAAATGCTGGAGTGCGAGAATGGTGGTGGGGACTAAGATGGCCACCTGCTTGCCGCCCATGACAGCCTTGTAGGCCGCGCGGAAGGCAACCTCGGTTTTGCCGTAGCCAACGTCGCCGCACAGAAGTCTGTCCATGGGAACAGCCTTTTCCATGTCGCGCTTGATGTCCTCGACCGCGTCGGGCTGACTTTCGGTTTCGTTGTAAGCAAAGGCGGCTTCAAAATCGCGCTGGAAATCCTCGTCGGGTGGGAAGGCGTGGCCTTTTACGCGCATACGGGTGGCGTACAGCTGGATGAGCTCCTTGGCCATGTCCTTGACGGCGGCCTTGGCGCGGGTCTTGGCCTTCTGCCAACCGTCCGTGCCGAATTTGGATAGCTTGACCGTGCCGTCGTCGGCGCGCGCGCCGATGTATTTGGACACCATATCCAGCTTTTCGACGGGAATATATAGCTTGTCGGCCCCCGCATATTTGATGCCGATATAGTCGCGTTTTGCGCCCGAGGTGCTCAGCGTTTCAATGCCGGTGTAAATACCGATACCGTAGGTCTCGTGTACCACGTAGTCGCCCTCGGTCAGATCGGCGTATGAGAGAATGGCGGCCGTGCCCTCGCGCTGCTTTTTCTTGCGCGTCGGCCCCTTCTGTACCGAAAGCGTGGCGGTCTTGCCGTCGGGATTGGTGGAGAGCAGAGCGATACGGGGCGTGAACAGCTCGTAGCCGAACAAAAAGCTGCGCCATACGATTGTGACCTCATCCTTTTTCAGGTCGGCCGCACTCAGGGGGCGCTTGGCGGATTCCACCGCGGTGTCAAAGCCGTGCTCGGAAAGCATCTCGGCAAGATTCTTGGCGGCGGTCTCGTTCTCGGTCATGACCGCCGTGCGGTAGCCGCCGCGCATGTATCCGGTCAGGTCCTCGCAAAGCAGCTGGAAATTCTCGGCATACGACACCATGTGACGGGTGCGGAAGCCGAAAATGCCGCCCAGTCGCTTGCCGGACATGCCGTAGGAAAGGGAATCGGCGTGTACCGTCACGCCCGCATCCAGAAAACGCTCGAATTCCACGGGGGCTTTCTGATATTCGGCAAAGGCCTGGGAGATCGTGCCGGATTCCATCAGCTCGGTCACGGTCAGATCCATCTGACGCGCCGAGGCCTTGAGGCGGTCGTTCACGGCAGAGGTCGAGCGGACTAAGATCAGCGGCTTGCGCGTGAAATAGTCGGTCAGCGAAGCGCGCTCGGGATAGATCAGGGAAATATATTTGTCAATGAAATGAAGCTCGGAAAGGCCGTCGGCCTCGCCCGTGCCAAGCTTTGCAAGCTCGGCGGAAAGCGTTGCCCTTGCGTCGTCGTCGCGGCAGGTGCGGAGCTTGTCCTTGATGGCCTTGGTCATAGCCGCGCGCGCCGCTGCATTGCAAAGGATCTCGCGAGCGGGGGGAATGGTGGCCGCGCTGATGGAGGTCACGGTGCGCTGGGTGTCAATGTCAAAGAACACCATGCGGTCGATCTCGTCGTCAAAGAGCTCAATGCGCAAGGGGTGAGAGCCGCCCAGCTCTTTGCCGTCCTCGTCGATAAAGGTGCCCATGGGCGGGTAGATGTCGATGATGCCGCCGCGGCGGGCAAACTGACCTGCGCCGTCCACCATATCCACGCGGGTGTAGCCGGCCTCGACCAGACGGCGGGAGAGATCGTCGGGGTCAATGCGAGTGTCAAAATCCAGTGAGAGCGTGGCGTCCTGCAGACGCTGTGCGGGAATGGTGTAGCCTAACATAGCGTCGGGGGTGGTAACGACCGCGTCAAAAGCCCCCGAAAGAATGCCGGACAGAACGCGAATGCGCTCGTGCTCGTATTCATGCGAGGCGGAAATGTTATAAAAGGTAAGATCGCGGACGGGATAGAATGCGGCGGTAATGCCAAAGAGCGCCAGCATGTCCCCCACGCGCAGACACTCCTTTTCCTCGGGGCAAACGATCAGCGCAGGGGAAGGGGAGAGGGCTGCGGTGTCCTGCAGAAGCGAGACGGTAAAGGCGTCGCAAGCACCCTCGCAAAGCCCGTTGGCGAGCATGGGGAGAGATTTGTCGCGAAAGCCGCGCTTGACGGCAGCAAGCAGCTGCGAGTATTCGCCATCCTGACGGATGGCATCGGTGAGTAAGTTCATGGTTTATCCTTTATGGCTGTGGTTGAGTTTCAAGGTTCGATTAAGTAACACGGGGCGGAAGCATTCGCCCGTAGATCCCGCGCCGTGCGCGCCCCCCCTTGGGTCGGGTTCGACTTCGCAAACAATACTCAATTGTTTGCTTCGCTCGGGATGACACGGGCCGCGGGCAATTACTCCTTGTAGACGTGACTGTTACATTGCATCTGGGCGTCCTCGAATTTACCCTGCACCAGCTTGACAATGCCCTCGTAGGCGGTCTCGAAGCAGGAGTAGATCATTTTCTGATCCTGCTTGGAAAATTCGGAAAGCACCCAGTCCTTCATGTCAAAATCGGGGTGCGGCTTCTTTCCCACGCCCATGCGCAGTCTGGGGAAGTTTTCGGTGCCCAGTCTGAGAATAATGTTCTCAAGCCCCTTCTGGCCGCCCGCCGAGCCCTTGGCGCGCAGTCTCATGCGACCCACGTCCAGATTGGTGTCGTCGGAAAGCACCAGAATTCTCTCGGGCGGGATCTTGTAAAAATCCGATGCCTGCAGCACCGCCGTGCCCGACAGATTCATAAAGGTCTGCGGCTTGACCAAAAGGCATCTCTGCCCGCCGATGGTCGCCTCGCCAACCAGAGCGTTGAATTTGGCACGGTTGACCTGCACGCCGCACTTGGCAGCAATGTAGTCCATACACAAAAATCCCGCGTTGTGGCGCGTGATTTCGTAGTCGCGTCCGGGGTTGCCAAGACCTACGATGATGTAAGAAATCGGCCCCGTCGACGCCTGCTGTGTTTCTATTTTCTTGAAAATATCGAAAATGTTGCTCATAAATACCTCTTTTTTACAAATGACCATAAAGCGAGAGAAAAACTCCCTCGCCGTCATTTTCACTATTTCGGATATATTATAAACGAAAAAAACGCCGCTGTCAAAGGTTTTTTGTGCATTGTGACCGCGTTCAAAAAAAGTTTACAAAATCAAAAGGAATAAATATTTGAAAGAACTTGTCCGAAAAGGGGAATTATGATATAATGAACAATGCCGTAGCAGGGTCACGCCGTTCCGGGGTGGCTTTTTGCGGCCAAAAAACGTTTATAAAAATTTTTATTATATGGAGGTATTACCTACATGGCAAAGAAGTATTGCTACCTGTTTACAGAAGGCAACGCCAACATGCGTGAGCTGCTGGGCGGTAAGGGCGCAAACCTTGCAGAGATGACCAACATCGGTCTTCCCGTACCCCAGGGCTTCACTATCACCACTGAGGCTTGCACCCAGTACTATGAGGACGGCAGACAGATCAACCCCGAGATCATGGCTGAGATCAACGAGTACATCGTAAAGATGGAAGAAGTGACCGGCAAGAAGTTCGGCGATCTTGAGAACCCCCTGCTGGTTTCCGTTCGTTCCGGCGCACGTGCATCCATGCCCGGCATGATGGACACCATCCTGAACCTGGGTCTGAACGAGCAGGTTGTTGAAGTTATGGCCGCAAAGTCGGGCAACGCTCGCTGGGCATACGACTGCTACAGAAGATTTATCCAGATGTACTCCGACGTCGTTATGGAAGTCGGCAAGAAGTACTTTGAAGAGCTGATTGACAAGATGAAGGAAGAGAAGGGCGTTAAGCTTGACGTTGAGCTGACCGCTGACGATCTCAAGGAGCTGGCTGAGCAGTTCAAGGCTGAGTACAAGGCTAAGATCGGTACTGATTTCCCCTCCGATCCCAAGGAGCAGCTCATGGGTGCTGTTAAGGCAGTATTCCGTTCTTGGGACAACCCCCGTGCAAACGTTTACAGACGTGACAACGACATTCCCTACTCTTGGGGTACTGCAGTAAACGTACAGGCAATGGCATTCGGTAACATGGGTGACGACTGCGGCACCGGTGTTGCATTTACCCGTGACCCCTCCACCGGCGAAAAGAAGCTGATGGGTGAGTTCCTGACCAATGCTCAGGGCGAGGACGTCGTTGCAGGTGTTCGTACTCCCATGCCCATCGCTCAGATGGCTGAGAAGTTCCCCGAGGCTTATGCACAGTTCGTTAAGGTTTGCGAGATCCTCGAGAACCACTATCACGATATGCAGGACATGGAGTTCACCGTTGAGCACGGTAAGCTCTACATGCTCCAGACCCGTAACGGTAAGAGAACTGCTCCTGCAGCTCTGCAGATCGCAGTTGACCTGGTTGCCGAGGGTCACAAGACCGAGGCTGAGGCTGTTCTGATGATCGACCCCAGAAACCTCGACACTCTGCTCCATCCCCAGTTCGACGCTAAGGCTCTGAAGGCTGCTAACCCTGTTGGTAAGGGTCTGGGCGCTTCCCCCGGTGCTGCTTGCGGTCAGGTTGTCTTCTCTGCAGAGGACGCTGAGGCTTGGCATGCTGCCGGCAAGAAGGTCGTTCTGGTTCGTCTGGAGACCTCTCCCGAGGACATCACCGGTATGAAGGCTTCTCAGGGTATCCTGACCGTTCGCGGCGGTATGACCTCTCACGCAGCAGTTGTTGCTCGCGGTATGGGTAAGTGCTGCGTTTCCGGCTGTGGCGAGATCGCTATGGATGAGGAAAACAAGAAGTTCACTCTCGCAGGCAAGACCTACGTTGAGGGCGACTATATTTCTATCGACGGTTCCACCGGTAAGATCTACGACGGTATCATTCCCACCGTTGACGCTGAGATCTCCGGCAACTTCGGCACCATCATGGGCTGGGCTGACAAGTTCCGCACCCTGAAGGTAAGAACCAACGCTGATACTCCCGCAGACGCTAAGAAGGCTCGCGAGCTGGGCGCTGAGGGTATCGGTCTGTGCCGTACCGAGCACATGTTCTTCGAGGCAGACAGAATCGCTGCATTCCGCGAGATGATCTGCTCCGACAACGCTGCTGAGCGCGAGGTAGCTCTGGAAAAGATCCTGCCTTACCAGCAGTCCGACTTCGAGAAGATCTACGAGGCTCTCGAGGGCACTCCCGTTTGCATCCGTTTCCTGGATCCCCCTCTGCACGAGTTCGTTCCCACCACCGAGGAAGAGATCGCTCTGCTTGCTAACGCACAGGGCAAGACCGTTGAGCAGATCAAGACCATTATCCAGGGTCTGCACGAGTTCAACCCCATGATGGGTCACCGTGGCTGCCGTCTGGCTGTAACTTACCCCGAGATCGCTAAGATGCAGACCAAGGCAGTTATCCGCGCTGCTATCAACGTTCAGAAGGCTCATCCCGAATGGAACATGGTTCCCGAGATCATGATTCCTCTGGTAGGCGAGGTTAAGGAGCTCAAGTACGTTAAGAACGTAGTTGTTGCTACCGCTGACGCTGAGATCGCTGCTGCAGGCGTAGAGCTGAAGTACGAAGTAGGTACCATGATCGAGATTCCTCGTGCATGCCTGACCGCTGACGAGATCGCTCAGAACGCTGACTTCTTCTGTTTCGGTACCAACGACCTGACTCAGATGACCTTTGGTTTCTCCCGTGACGACGCAGGCAAGTTCCTGACCGCTTACTATGACACCAAGATCTTCGAGAACGATCCCTTCGCAAAGCTTGACCAGACCGGTGTTGGTAAGCTGATGAAGATGGCATGCGTAGACGGCCGCGCTAACAACTCCAAGCTGCACATTGGTATCTGCGGCGAGCACGGTGGTGACCCCACATCCGTAGAGTTCTGCCATACCCTTGGCCTGGACTACGTTTCCTGCTCTCCCTTCCGTGTACCGATCGCAAGACTGGCTGCTGCACAGGCTGCTCTGAAGTAATTCGGAAACAAATAAAACGTCATCAAAGCCCGCTGCTTTTTGCAGCGGGCTTTTTGCGCGTGAGCAAGAGAGCCTATTTAGCTTTTAGTGATATGCTGTCTTCGACAGCGTGATATTACGTGCTTTGCCCGTAGTGATATTGAAGCCTTGTGGCTTCAGTGATATTCTGTTCGCCCGACAACTCGCGTAGCGAATATCACTCGGCGTAAGCCGAATATCACTGCGACGCAATAACACTCGCCGGAGGCGAATAGAACCGGCGTGATACTCCGATAAGAGTATCACGCCAAAGTGCAGGGGTGCTTTTTTGCGGGGAAGCATTGACAATTGCAAGGAGGAATGAAAAAATGAGTATAAAGAAAGACGATAGGAGGTCTGCGAAGAACATTTTTAAGAAGATTTTCGGCATCTTTAAAAAGAAGGAGCAACAAGAGCAGCAGGAGCCTTGGTTCAATGATAAAAGCAATCATTATGACCCCAAGACAGGCACTCCCAACGAAGAAGCTTATATCAGTCCCGACAGCATTGTAATTGGTCTTTCGGACAGCAACAGATGATAAAACCCGCACAAGAATTACGTTTTGCGGAAATTATGATCATAAAAGCACGCTGCGTAAGCAGCGGGCCTTTTTTGCTTTTGGATGCTTTTACAAGCTGTCAAGATCAGTACAGCACCAGCTCAACAGGGAATTGAGAAACGCCGGTGTTTTCTGCGTTGATGAAGCTTGTGTTGGCTGCGGAAAGCGTATCGAAGGAGCTATAAGAACCGATGTACTTTTCCTGACCGTCCAGAACAGTCATCCAGATGTTGGTTTCGGAAACGTAGGTGTAGACACTGGTAGCTACGTCCTGATACAGAATAGCAACCTTGCCTGCATCGTTGTAAGTGACGTTGATGTACTTCTTTGCACCGTCAATGGTGGTGTAGAAGTTGTAACCGTCTCCGTTCTTTTCGACAAAGATCTGCAGAGCGGCTGCAGCATCCTCGGAGGTGATCAGAAATCTGTCCTGATCAATACCACCGCAAACGTAAACGACGTGGCCGTTGTTGACCTGATTCATGGAAAGCATGTAAGCAACGCCTTCCTTGATCTCAACGCCTGCGTTAGTGATCACATCATCGGCAGGGGTGGGCTCTTCAGGCTCGGGATCAACGGGAACGTCAGGTAGCTCAGGCTCGTTGATCTGAATGTCAACGACCATAATGCTAAGGAAAATGCCATTGCTTGCCGTGCCGGTGATGTAGCCGGTAACGGTGCAGGTGGAATCAACCAAGGAATCCAGCGTTGCAGCAAGTGCTTGGTCGGGA
>JAZULL010000002.1:0-6819 GCA_045603085.1 Eubacteriales bacterium
TTATGACATTGTCTTCCTAAGCCCGCTTGCCCTCCGACTTCGCTTTTGACGCATTTGCGCCAAAAGGGCGTTTTTTGTCGTACAAAACTTGAAAAATAATCAATTTTCGTTCATTTTGCCCATTACAAAATTAAGAAAAAAATGTTATAATAATATTAACGCGCAAGCAAAGACTCGGGCGAATGCATTCAAAGGAGGCAGTTATCCATGTTCTCGATCGGTGATTATATGATTTACGGCGTCAACGGTGTTTGTCTGATAGAAGATATATGTGCCTCGCCCTTTGATAAAAAGGACACCCGTACGTTTTATATGCTCAAGCCGCTGGGAGCAACTGCGGGGTCTGTGATCTACACACCCACCGATAATGCGCAGGTCCCCATGCGCCCGTTGATGTCGCGCGAGGATGCTGAGCAGCTGATCGATCGGATGCCCGTCATTCCGCTTTTGGAGATCCCCATGGAAAAGATGCGTAGAGAGATCTACCGCCAGGCCATGCATTCCTGCAATCCCGTGGAGTACGTGCGCCTGATCAAGACCGTGCATGAGCGCCGCGCAGAGATGATCCGACAGCATAAGAGACTTTCCGAGACCGATTCGGATTTCGAGAAAAATGCCAAGCTGAGTCTGTATCACGAGCTTGCCGTGGTGCTGGGCGTGCAATATGCCGAGGTAGAGCCGTATCTGATCTCAAGATTGCAAACTGCGTAACAAAAACAAACGGCTGAGTCAAATGACTCAGCCGTTATTTTTACGTCAGATTCCGTAAAGCTCGGAATACTTCTTCTCCAGATAATCGGTAAAGAAGGCGGGGTCGAAGGGCTGGCCAAGGGCATTTTCCAGCAGCTCGCCCGGCTTATAGGTGCAGCCGTGACGCCAGATGTGCTCGCGGTTCCAAGCATTGATGGGGGCAAAATCACCCGCCGTCAGACATGCATCCACGTCCACGGTCTCCTTCATCTTGGCAAGCAGCTGTGCGCCGTAAGCGCTACCCAGCGCATAGGAGGGGAAGTAGCCGATGCCGCCACCCGACCAATGGCTGTCCTGCAGAACGCCGTGGGTATCATCGGGCACATCCACACCCAGATATTCCTTGTAAAGTCTGTTCCATGCCGCGGGCAGATCCTTGACCGCCAGCTCGCCTGACATGACCTGCTTTTCCAGCTCGTAGCGCACCATGACGTGAAGCGCGTATGTCACCTCGTCGGCCTCTGTGCGGATCAGCGAGGGGGTGACCAGGTTGACTGCGCGATATACGTCCTCTGCCGTATATCCGGCCATCTGCTCGGGGAAGCACTCCTGCATCGTGGGGAAGATGTGGTTGACAAATGCACGGCTTCTGCCCAGCAGGTTTTCGTAAAAGCGGCTCTGGCTTTCGTGAATGCCCATCGAAACGCCGCCGTCCAGCATGGTGTAGGCCAGGGAATCGTCTGAATTCAGATCGTAGAGCGCATGACCTCCCTCGTGAATGACGCTGAACATCGAGCTTGCCACGTTATCTCTTTTGTAGTTGGTGGTGATTCGCACGTCGTGGTGAGAGCCAAGGCTTGTGGTAAAGGGATGCTCTGTCGTGCCCAAACCGCAATGATTCAGGTCAATGCCCATGGTCTGCATCAGCACGTAGGAGAATTTCTGCTGCTGATCCTCGGGGAAGTCACCCAGAATGCAGGCGTCCGAGATCTGGGGAGCGGCCTTGATCTTGGCGATCAGCGGCACAAGGCGGGAGCGAAGCTGTGCGAAGAATTGATCGCAGCGCTCCATGGTCAGCCCTTCCTCGTATTTGTTCAGGCAGTAGTTATAGGGGTGCATGTCCGGCTCGCAGTACAAAGCAAAGCGGCGCTCGGTGGCAAAGATCTGCTCAAGATAAGGGCAGAACAGCGCAAAGTCGTTGGTTTCCTTGGCGGTGTGCCATGCATCGTCCGCCTCCACCAGCAGCTGCTGGTAAGCCACGTATTCCTCCATGGGGATCTTCTGCATCTCGCGGATGCCCTTGATGGCAATCTCCACAATGCGGGCGGTCTTGGTATCCAGCTCTGCGCGATGCTTGTCTAAGTAGTTCAGAAGATTGACGGTCTGCTCACCGGTCGAGAGCAGGTAGCTCTCTTGGCTGAGGATCGAAAGGGTCTGCGCGCGGTTTGCAGCCGTGCCCTTGGGGGCGGTGGTTGCACCGTCGTAATAGATCAGCGCCATGGCGTGACCGTAGGCGGCCAGCTTGGCCTGCAGCTCGGTCAGCTGTTGGCATGCTTGTAACAGTTCCATGATATGTATTCTCCTTTTGAGGTGGTTATTCGAGAAGGGTGCGGAGCTTGAGCGAGAGAATCCGTCTGACGGCGGTGTCGATCATCTCTTCGGGAATGGTACCGTCGCGCACGGCATCCAGCACGGCGGGATATTGCTTTTGATAAGAGGTGCAGCACAAAAGATCATTGCCCGAGAGCACAGCCTGCACGGCACTGGCGCGGTCGCCCGTATAAAGCGTGATGGCATTCATATCCAGCGAGTCGGTCATGATCAAGCCCTCAAAGCCCATCTGCTCGCGCAGCAGCTTGTGCACGGCGGGAGAGAGCGAGGCGGGCACGTCGGGATCCATGCAGGATACGATATTGTGCGCCACCATGACCACGGGTGCACCTGCCGCAATACCTGCGCGGAAGGGTGCGAGGTCGCTTGTCATAAAGGTCTCCATGTCGCGGTCATCGTGCGCGATCGAGGTGTGGGTGTCCACGTTGTCACCGTAGCCCGGGAAGTGCTTGATGCTGCCCACAAGACCCTTTTCGTTCATAGCCGAGACCACGGTGGTGGCAAATTCGGCGGTCACCCGGGGATCGTGCGAGGCGGTGCGCTTGAAGATAAAGCAATCGGGATTGCCCGACATATCGCAAACGGGTGCATAGTTGAAGTTGACGCCGAGGTCAAGCAGAAAATCTGCCTTTTCCAGCGTGTCCGCACGCACGGCATCCATGCCGCCCGCCTCGATCAGCTGACGGGGCGAGGGGAAGGGCTCCGGGCGAAATGCGGGATATTTGGAGGCGCGGACAACGCCGCCGCCCTCGCAGTCTGCCGCGATGAACATGGGAATGGGCGAGGCCTGCTGATAGGACAGCAACAGCTCTCGCACCTGCTCGGGGGTGCGGTCTGCGAAATCCACGGCGTACAGCGTAAAGCCGCCGATGTGATAGTCAATCACAGCCTGCATGGCAACCTCGTCGTCCTGCGGACGGCGCACCACAAACATCTGACCAACCTTTTGCTCGACCGACATAGCCGAGAGCAACAAATCCACGTGCTTTTCAATGTAATTAGTCGACTTCATTGAGATATTCCTCCAAGGTCATTCCTTTTTCATGCATCTCGGTTGCGGCCTGCTTGCCTACAAAGCGGTAATGCCAGGGCTCGTAGGAGTAGCCGGTGATGTGGGTCTTATCGGCGGGATAGCGCAAAATAAAGCCATAAAGATGCGCGTTTTGCTGCAGCCACTCGTAGGCGGGATTTTGCGCAAAGGTCTCGTCCAAAGAGACGTAATTGGTGCTGATCAGGTCAATGGCGTTGCCGGTGTGGTGCTCACTTGTGCCGGGGGCGGCCGAGTAGGTCAGCACAAGCTCTCTGGCCTGCTGCTCGGTCCAGCCCGGATGCGAGGACATCTCCTGCTCGATATAGGTGTTGAACAGAGATTGCTGATAGGCATAGGAGCGGTAGCCGCTGGTCACCACAATGTCGGTAAATCCCGCGTCATGCATGGCCTTGACCATAGCTTCCGCTGCCTTTGCGGTATAAAGGCGCAGTTCAATTTCCTTGCCGTAAAGCGTCAGCTCCTTATCCAGCTTTGTCAGATCGGGCGGACAGTAGTGCTCACCCGAGGGGTGTGTTTTGTTGAGCAGCACAAGATATTCAGCGTTTTGGGTATTGATATATTCCGAGTTTGGCCCGTCTGCTTGATTGTTTTTGCAGCCGCTTGCGGACACGGTCATGCAGAAGAAAAAGCAAAGGGGGAGCAAAATGAGCTTTTTGAATTTCATAGGATCTCCTTACGGCTTGGTTTCTACCATGAGAAAGTACGGTGAGGTGGGGGAATTGATGATCTGTACGCGCGTAACGCAGACCTTGAAGCGGGAAAGGGAAGAAAGGTATTCGCAAACCAAGCGGCCCTCCTCGTCGCCCTCCTTGTGACCGGGGTAGATGGCAATATTGAGAATGCCGTCGCGATCCAGCAGCTCAATGGCGTCGCGGATGGCGGGCAGGGTAGTCTCGCGCATGGTGGTGATGGACTTATCGCCGCCCGGCAGCCAACCGAGGTTGAACATGCCCACGCGGAAGGGGGTCTTGACGTATTCCTTGACCTTGTGGTGGGAATCGTGGATCAGGGTCACGTTGTCGGGGCAGCCCTGCTCGGCAAGGTTTTTGCGGGTAGATTCCAGCGCCTGCGCCTGAATGTCAAAGGCGTACACGTGGCCGCACTCGCCCACGGCCTTGGAGAGAAATGCCGTGTCGTGTCCGTTGCCCATGGTAAAGTCCACGGCAACGTCTCCCTCTTTGATGTGGTTTCCGATAAAAAGCTTATGTAATGAAAGCAGATCGATCATAGTGTCACTTCCTTATTTTTTTGTGGGCTTGTCACCCTTGTGCAGATCCGAGCGCAAAAACTTGAATGCACGCTCCACCGAGTCCTTGGAGTTGTACCAGGGCTCGTCGTCATAGCGGTAGTCGAATTTTTTGCAGAACCAGCTGACGTCCTCGTACAGCTCGTCAAAATACGTCAGCTCCACAGCCTCGCAGTCGTCGATGAATGCACCCACCTTTTTGCGGGGCAGACGGGTCTGACCGTACTGCAAAAGCTTTTTGTAGTGCGGCAGACAGAAATAGGGCTGAGATTTGAGCTTGGCGGGGAAATCCTCGTCCTCGTTCCACAGCAGCACCGCAGTAGAGAGCATGTGCTCGAAATGGAAGGCGATGCGGTCGCAAACGTAGCAGGAGCCCTCCAGCTTGTCAATGCGCTTGGCGGCGCGGGCGGGATTGCCCGAAATCTCTTTTCTGAGCTGTTCAAGATGACTCTGCAGGGTCAGCGCCATGCCAAGGCGGTTCTTGCGCACAAACATCATGTCGTAGTGCGTGCGGCAAAAGCCCTGCTCGTTGGTGCGGATGCGGATATCGGGCTCCATCATGGAAGCGCCAAGGATCAGATCCAGCTCGTTTTCCTCCAGCTTGTTAAAGATGGCACAAAAGGGACAGCCCAGCGAATGATCGGCGGCAGAGGCCTCAAATGCCTCGTTGACGGGTATGGTATAGATCTGTTCCATGAACAACCTCCGAAAGAATTTTTCAATCTTTTTTTATTATATCACGATATGACTGTCGCATGCAAGTGCATTTTGTAAATAAATGTCAGGCGCGAAAATAAGCGTCGGATATGCAGTTATAGAACAGCCTGCGGGTGCGGAAAAGTCCGGTCTTGTCGCGGCCGAAGTGCACGGCGTTGGTCAGCAGCAAGCCCCAAAGGCGGGTCTCTCTGTCCACGTAGAGTGCCGTGCCGGTAAAGCCGGTGTGACCGTAGCTGCCTTCGGAAAACAGCGCGCCGGTCAGACGCGAAAAGGCGGGGGTGAGCTGGAAGCCAAGTCCGCGGCTCTCGTTTTTGCCGGGCGTGGCGTTGTAGATCGCTTTTTCAAACGTGCGGGGATTGAGATAAAGACCGCTCTCGCACTTGCCGCCCGAGGCGATCATGCGAGAAAACAGGATCATGTCGTCCAAGGTGGAGAACACGCCCGCATTGCCCGCCACGCCGCCAAGGAAGGAGGCGTTTTCATCGTGCACGCGACCGCGCAGGTATTCCCCATGCAGAGCCGAGAATTCGGTGGTGACCACGTTTGCCGAGGCGGGATTATAGCAGGTATTATGCATGCCCAAGGGCTCGAACACCTCGCGGCGTGCAAGCTCGTCCAAGGGCGCGCCGCCAACCTGCTCCAGTATCTTTTGAAGCAGAATATAGCCCATACAGGAATAGTGAACCTGCTCGCCGGGAGCACACCAGGGCTTTGAGTGCAGAATGACCTCGACGGCACCCTCGGGGGAGTCGGTCAGCGTCCAGAGCGGAATGTGAGGGGTCAGGCCGGAATTATGGTGCATCAGATGCCCGATTGTGACGTCACCGCGGCCTGCGGGGGCATCCTCGGGGATGGTAAAATAGCGGGAAAGGGGATCGGAGAGCTCGATTTCGCCGCGTTCCAGCATGCGAAGCGCCACCATGGTGGTGGAAACCAGCTTGGAAAGCGAGGCCAGGTCAAAGAGCGTATCTCGCTCCAGCGCGACGGGGGTGGGGTTGACCTGACGGTTGCCCATAAAGCCGCTGTCACAGAGCTCGTTGCCACAGCCGATGGCAAAGGCCACGCAGGGGTAAGCACCGGCGTCAAAGCCCTCTTTCAGTATCTGTACCGCGCGGGAAAAATCGGGAGTTTTTGTCATAAAGTCATCTCTCCTTTTGCATCATTTTCCTTTATTATACAATATTTTTGCTCATAGCTCAATAGAAAAGTGAAAAAAGTTGAGAAAAACGGGTAGCCGTACGGGAGTCGAACCGAATTGCCCGACGGCGATGAATTTTCGCACCTTTTGGCGCGCTTTTACTCGCAAGATTGGTATCTTGCTTCGCAAAATCCCACCGAAATCTATCAAAAATGCATTCGCCGGCGGGTGCGAGCAGTTTTGACAGAGCAGATTTGTTCGAGCCCAAAAGCTTTTTCCGCAGGGCATATAGGCAATATGTCCAAGGGAAAAGATGCAGGGATCGGGGAAATCTGCCCGTCAAAACCAACTTGGTTCGGCTCCCGT
>JAZULL010000003.1:0-38837 GCA_045603085.1 Eubacteriales bacterium
CGGCTTTCGTAAATGATGGCGATCACACCCATGGCGGACGAGATCTTGCGCACTACCATGCCGTTGGGGCGTGCAAAGCTTGCAAGCTCGCGACCCAAGGGCGAGGGGAGGGAAACGACGTCCAGGATGCCGTTTGCCATGCCGTGGACGCGCGAGGCGTCCAAGCGCAGTCTGTCCAGCATCACGTCCGAGATGCGGCCGCGCGCAGCATCCACGTCCTCGGCATTTGCCGCGAGAATGGCTTCGGTAGCGTCGACTAAGGCCTCTGCCATGGCACGCAGGGCGCAGTCGATTTGTTCCGCTGTATAATTTCTGATTTCTGTCACCGCACTCTTGGCGGTCACTAAAATTTCATGGGTGCTTCTCATATCAAACTCCTTTTTGGGCATGGAATCGCGTGCCCACGGCCTCGCCGTCCGCAATGCGGTAAAGCGACTCGGGGTCTGCGCCGTTGGCGATCACCATGTCACAGCCCGCCTCGGTGGCGATCTGCGCGGCGCGCAGCTTGGTGGTCATGCCACCCGTGCCAAGCGAAGAGCCTGCACTGCCGCCAAGGGAGAGGATGTGCTCATCCAGCGCGTAAACGTCCGAGATCAGGGTCGCGTCGGCATTCTTGTGGGGGTCGGCGGTGTAAAGGCCGTCAATGTCGGAAAGCAGGATGAGAAGATCGGCCTGCGTGCTCTCTGCCACAATAGCGGCCAGCGTGTCGTTATCGCCGATCTCGATCTCCTCGGTTGCCACCGTGTCGTTTTCGTTGATGATGGGCAGTACCGAGAGCTCTAAAAGTCTGCTCATGGTGTTCTCAAAGTTTTGGTGACGGTCCGCATGGCGCAGATCCTCCGCCGTCAGCAGAATCTGCGCGACGGTGTGGTTATATTCTGCAAAAAGCTTGTCGTAAGTATACATCAGCTCGCATTGCCCCACAGCGGCCGCGGCCTGCTTGCCGGCCGTGTCGCGGGGACGGCAGGGAAGCCCCAGCTTGCCCACGCCCATGCCGATCGCGCCCGACGAGACCAGAATGATCTCGTGCCCCGCATTCTTAAGGTCGGAGAGCACCTTGCACAGCTGTTCGATTCTTTTGATGTTGAGTCTGCCCGTGGCATGCGCCAGCGTAGACGTACCGATCTTGACAACGATTTTCACGATATATACCTCCTTTGAGGCAAAAGGATTTTAGTTGATTAAAATTATTATATCATACAATGCTGCCGTGTGCAAGGGAATCAAACAAAAAAGGCTGATTTCTCAGCCATTTTTGATGTTATTCAGCATCCTTCCAAGAGGGGATCTGATCCTTATAGAGATTATAGAACTCGGTGTTGGTGACCAAGTAAACGTCTTCGGCCTCGCTCATCATCTTGACAAGCTGCTCAAAGGTTTCATAGCCCTGACCGTTGGCCAGATCCAGCTCATAGGCGTGTCCCCAGACGTAGAACAGCATATCCTCGGTGCACTCGGCGTCGATAAACTCCTGCGCCAGCGTCAGGCATTGGGGATCAATGGCCGAGCAGGTCGGCATCCACTTCATAAAGTATTCGGGCAGATCGTAGGAGTAGGTTGAGGTCGTGCCGCGTGCAAAGCGGATATCGGTATGCTCAAGCACCATTTCAATGGTCTTGTCGGTGTATTCGGTGTCGCCGCCCGGCCATGCCATGCCAACGGGGCGAATGCCGGTCAGCTCTTCAATGTTGTCGGCATCCTTGCCAACCTCTTTTTTGATCCTGTTTGCGGATTTGTCGTAATTCTTGAGCGAGGGATGGCTCATGGTGTGTACCAGCACGTCGTAGCCGTCGTAAATGCCGCTCTCCAGCTCCTCCTTGGTAAAACGCTGGTGAGAAATGGAGGCATCGCCAATAGCCGGGCCTACCCAATCCCAATTAGCACCGTAAAGGCCGGTGTTGATGTTGAACGAGATGCACTTGACGTCGTATTTTTTAAGGATCTCAATGACCTTGAGGTCCTGGGTGATGCCGTCGTCAAAGCTGAGTGTAAAGAACTTCTTGGGTTTTCCGTCGTTGGGCACGATCGTGACCTCCTCTGTGGTAATTTCTTCGGTGGTGGGCTCTTCGGTGGTGGGAGCCTCTGTTGCAGGTTCGGTGGACTGCTGGGGAGTGGTCTGCTCGGGTGCTGTGCCCTCGCATGCGCAAAGCGGCAAAATCAGGCAAAGCAACAGGGAAATTGCGATTAATCCGTTACGTTTCACAGCGGTATCCTCCATGTTTTGATAAGTCCATTATAGCAAATGAAAAAGCGTTTGTCAACCGTTTGTCCGCAGATGTGCCGCCAGCCGGCGCATGGCCTCGGAGTAGCTTTCAAATCCCAGCCCCGTGACGCGCACGGCGCAGACGGGGGTCACGTAGGAAATGCGGCGGAAGGCCTCGCGGCTGTCCACGTCCGAAAGATGCACCTCGGCGGTGGGGATCTCCACAGCGGCAATGGCGTCGGCAATGGCAACGCTTGTGTGGGTGTAGGCCGCGGGATTGGTGACGATACCGTCGAACTTATCAATGGCGTCCTGAATGGCATCCACGATCACGCCCTCGTGATTGGTCTGCATGATCTCCACCTCTGCACCCATCTCGGCGGCCGTGGCCTTGATGTGCTCACACAGCGCGGCATAGGATTTGTTTCCGTAAATGGCGGGCTCGCGGCGGCCAAGCAGATTGAGATTTGGGCCGTTAATGACTAAGAATTTCATAACCTAACTCCTTTGCAATACGGGCAGCTACCCCGTCGGGTGTGCCGTCATTGTCGATTTGGATATCACAAAATGCGCGGTAGAGCGGCTCGCGGACACGGTACATGTCGGCAAGGCGATTTGCCTGCGAGAGCGGTCTGCCGTCGCAGGGCAGATCCTCCAGCGGCCGCTGCAGCCAGACAATGCTACCGTTTTGCTCCAGGGGGTATTGGTTCTCGGGGCGCATGACAACGCCGCCGCCCGTGGCAATGATCTGTCCGTGAGTGGCGCCAACCTCGCAGATGACTTGGTGCTCAAGCGCGCGGAAGGCGTCCTCACCCTCGGTGGCAAAGATCTCGGGAATGGATTTTCCCGCTTTTTGCACGATCAGCGCGTCGGTGTCCACGAATTTCTTGCCCGTCAAGGTCGCAAGACTTGCGCCAACGGTGGATTTTCCGCAGCCCGGCATGCCGATCAGCACGATATTCTCGCTATCCTTGGCAAAGGTGCGGACAATGCGGTCGATCTGCGCTCTGTCAATGGGCTGACCCGTAAAGCGCTTGTGGCCTGCAGCCGCTTGCGCGACCAGCATGGAAAGGCCGTTGGTGGCAGAGATGCCAAGCTCCTCTGCCGCGGCAAGAAACAGCGTGCGCGCGGGGTTGTAGATCATATCCGCCACGCCGCAAAGCTTGGAAAATCGCGAAAGCTCCACGGGGGTGACGCCCGATTTCGGGTACATGCCCACGGGTGTGCAGTTGATGATGACCTCGGCGTCGCCGTGCAGGTCGTAAACGTTGCCGTAATTGACCGCACCCGTGCGGGAAACCGTGACGACCTCTGCCGCCCCTTGATCCTTGGCAACCGCGACGGCGGTCTTGGATGCACCGCCCGAGCCCAAGATCAGCACCTTTTTGCCCGCAAGGACGATACCTGCGGACTCCAGCGCATAGCAAAAACCGAAATAGTCGGTGTTGTCACCAAGCAGGTTGCCATTCGGCATACGCGTGATTGTATTGACCGCGCCCAATTTCCGGGCGGCGGGGGTCAGCTCGTCAAGATAGGGTTTGACGGTCTGCTTATAAGGAATGGTGACGTTCAGCCCTGCATAGTCGCCGTGCTTGACAAATTCGCCAACCTCGTCGGGAGCGAGCTCCTTTAAGGTATAATCGGGATTGCCCAGCATGGCGTGAATTTGGGGAGAGAAGCTGTGCGAGAGATGCTCGCCGATCAGATAAAATTTGCTCATATCAGCAGCACTCCCATAAAATCGCAACGTCTTGGTAGGGGAACCCCTCGGGCATGAAGGCTTCGGCTTCCAGCATTGCAAGCAGTACGTATTCGTCTATCTTGGAGTTTGTGCGGTCATAGATGCTGTCGCCGCATTGGGCATAGTCCAGATCTCCGTCGCACTTGCCGATAAAGCGTTGGCGGTTGTAAAGAATTTTTGAAATGCTCAGACGTGTGGAGCCGTCGTTTATGCTGACGGTCGCCACGTATGCGGGTGCGCCATCTGCGTACAGACAGCATTTGTGGTGTCTGCCGTCCTCGCAAAACTGCGCAAAGGCACGCGCAAGCGCACAAAGCGAGGCTGTGTTGATTGCAATACTTTGTCCGTCGCGCACCTCGTCCTCGTCCTCAAGGCTATAGCCCGCAAAGCGCAGGATCAGAGAATTCTCACCCTGCACAACCGTGAAATCGGGTGTGGGAATGGCGTATTTGCGGCGCAGAGCGTCGCAGGCCTCGACGTAAGCCGCGTCGGACAGCTCGTAGGGCGTGACCTTGCCCTCAATCTGCTCGGCACAAAGCAGGGCGCACAGACGCGTATTTGCCTTGGATTTGCTTTCCAAAAATTTCTTGTTATCCTTGAAAAATGCCGCACCCTTTTCGGTCAAGGAATAGCTCTCAACGTAGCCGCCCGCGGCCAGCTTGCCAAGAGAGTAGGCAAGAGCATCCTTAGAGAGCGGGTAGGGCAGCGTGGCGCAAGCCGCCTCCAGAATGGTATCGAGTGCGGTCTTTCTGTCGCGCAGAGCGCACAGCACCTTGAAATCTATGACAGTGTAATTCATAAATACTCCTTTACACATCAAGCAGCAGATCCACCATGGCAAGAGCCGCCGCGGCCTCCACAACGGGAACGGCACGGGGCACGATGCAGGGATCGTGTCTGCCATGAATTTGCAGAGCGGTGTTTTCCATGCGCGAGAAGCTGATGCTGTCCTGCGCCTTGGCAATCGACGGCGTGGGCTTGACGGCGACCGTAAAGAGAACGGGCATGCCACAGCTCATGCCGCCAAGAATGCCGCCCGCATGATTGGTGGTGGTATAGATCGACTTGCCGTCGGTGCGGATGGGATCGTTATTTTGCGAGCCGAGCATGTCTGCCACGCCAAAGCCTGCGCCAAAGGAGATGCCCTTGACGGCGGGAATGCTCCACACGGCGGCGGAAATACGGCTCTCCACCGAGCCGAACATGTGCTCGCCCAGTCCTGCGGGGACGCCGACGATCTTGCATTCGATCAGTCCGCCCACCGAGTCGCCCTCGGCACGCGCATCGGCAATTCTGCCCTTCATGCATGCGCCCGCGGCAGCGTCCAGCGTGGGAAAATCCGACGCGGCATAAGCGGGGAGCGTGTTGTCAACGGCATTATAGGGAACGTCCCGAACACCGCCGATGGCCAGCGCGTGTGCGGCAACCCCGATGCCCTTGGTGGCAAGATACTGCAGACAGATGCCGCCCGCAAGGCAGGAGAGCGCAGTCAGTCTGCCCGAAAAATGGCCGCCGCCTCGCAGATCAACGTCCTCGCCGTACTTTTGGCGCGCGGCAAGATCGGCGTGCCCCGGTCGGGGAACGTCGGCGTTATAATCCGAGGATTTTGTATTGGTATTGTAAATGATGGCCTTGATCGGTGTGCCGTCGGTATACAGCATGCCGTCCTCGCTCTTTGTCATACCGCTTTGAAAATGCGGCAGATCGGCCTCGCGGCGCGGGGTGGACCAGGCATTCTGCCCGGGTGCGCGACGCGCCATAAATGCGCTCAGCACGCGCACGTCAACGGCAATACCGGCAGGCAGACCCGAAAGCATCATGGAGATCTCGGGATCGTGCGAGCCGCCGCGAATATCCAATTGGATGTTGTTGCCTAATGAGTAGGGCATAGGAGCGATCTCCTTTCAAGAAATGACGGTTTCAGGGTCACAAAGAGCAGATAACTGCTCCCAGAAGGTGGGGTAGGATTTGGCTACGGCCTGCGCGCCGTCAATGCTGACGGGGCCTTGACAGCCAAGCGAGGCAACCGCGGCGGTCATGGCAATGCGGTGGTCGCCAAAGGCGTCGACCGGGCCGCCCGCAAGTGAGGGCTTGCCGACAATGATCAAGCCGTCCTCGGTCTCGGTAATATTTGCCCCCAGTGCGCCCAGCACGGCGGCTGAGGACATGAGTCTGTCGGATTCCTTGATGCGCAGACGGGCGGCGCCGGTGATGTGGGTGGTGCCGTCTGCCAGCGCGGCGGTAGCCGCAATGACGGGAACGAGATCGGGGATCTGCGAGGCGTCAAGACGGATGCCGTGCAAGGGTGCGGGCGCGACGGTCACGGTCTTTGTCGCGGCGTCGGCTTGCACCTGTGCGCCCATGTCACCAAGCACCGACAAGATAGCTTTATCGCCCTGACCCGAAGAGGGGTCAAGCCCCGTTACGGTGAGGGGATGCTGACCCACAGCACCCATGCAAAGCCAGGGGGCAGCCCCCGACCAGTCACCGCCCACGACAAGCGTGTCGGGTGAGGTATAACGGCTGTGCGCAGGGATCGTCAGCACGCCGTCCCGCTCGGTCACGGTGATGCCGAACATAGCAAGGGCGGACAGCGTCATGTCCAGATAAGGTCTGGATTCCATCTGCCCGATCAAGCGGACCCTACAGGGCACGTCAAGGTCCAGAAGCGGGAGCGCGAACAACAGTCCGCTTGCAAATTGTGAGGAAACATTCGCGGCAATGGAAAAATCCGTGCCGCAAAGCTTTCCGGAGATTTCAAAGGGGTTCGAGCCCTGCGGGGAAAGGGTCACGCCGTGCGCGACCATCAGCTCGTAAAGCGGCGAGAGCGGACGCGCGCCAAGTCTGCCGTGCAGGTGCATGCGGGCGTGCACGCCCAAAGCACCGAGCACGGGGAGCAGAAAGCGCAAAGTAGAGCCGGATTCGCCGCAGTCCATGTCGGCGATATCGGGCAGGGCTTTTATGGGTATGATTGAAAAGCCGTCTGTTGTGCGCTCGATTTGCGCGCCCAGCGCGCAAAGGCAGGAGACGGTTGCATCAATGTCGTCGTTGGTGGCGGGGCAAATTATGCGCGTGGGCGCGTCTGCAAGGGCGGCGCAGATCAGGTATCTGTGCGCCTCGGATTTGGAGGGGAAGGCGGGCAGAATGCCGCGCGGTGAAGGAGTGTGGAGTGTTACCTGCATAACCGCTCCTTAAAGACCCGAGGCAAACCAGGCACCAAGCTCGGTTGCGGGGATTTTGCAAAGTCTGCTGTCGCCGATTCCGTAGGGCACGACTAATGTGATAGACGCGCCCGCTCTCTTTTTGTCGGAAAGGGCAACGGCGGTCAACTCGTCCGCCGTATAGGGACAAGTAGTGGGCAGGTTCAGCTGCTTTGTCAGCGAAATCAGCGCGTCCAGATCAGATGCGGGGCAAAGACCCCGGGCAACTGCCGCGCGCATGACGGTCACGGTGCCGATTGCGACGGCCGAGCCGTGCGAGATGGCAAAATCCGAGAGCTTTTCGATCGCGTGCGCCACGGTATGCCCCAGATTGAGCAGTTGGCGCAGCCCCGTGTCAAATTCATCCTGCTCCACCACGTCGCGCTTGTTGGCCACACAACGTGCAATCACCTGCTCGGACGCAGGGGAGAGGCCGCTTTGCAGCATGGAGAACAGTTCCTTATCATTGATTACGCCGTACTTGATCACCTCGGCACAGCCGTCGGCCAAAATTTCGGGCGATAGGGTGCAAAGGGTATCGGGATCGCAGACCACCAGACGCGGCTGATAAAACGCGCCCGCCAAATTCTTGCCTGCGACCAGATTGATGGCGGTCTTGCCGCCCACCGAGGAGTCCACGGCGGCCAGTAGGGTGGTGGGAATCTGCACAAAGGGAATGCCGCGCAGATAGACCGACGCCGCAAAGCCGCAAAGGTCACCGATCACACCGCCGCCAAGCGCGAACATGGCGTCGGTACGGGTGTATTTGCGCTCGGCCACGTGCTCAAGCAGCTCGCCGAGCGTGGCAAGCGATTTAGAGCCCTCGCCGTGCGGCACAACGTAAATCTCGGGCACAAATCCCGCGCCCGTCAGCGATGCGGCAAGCGTTTCAGCGTATAAAGGGGCGACGTTATCGTCGGTCAGGATCAGCGCGCGGCAGGGAGAAAGCACCTGCGCGGCAAGCTCGCCCGCCTTTGCAAGCAGGCCGTGGCCGATATGCACGTTGTATTTGCCCGAGGCTTGTACGGGAATGGTGATCATTTGCTCGTCTTCCTTCCGTCGATCTGTTCTTTGGCAATTCTGCCGTCGCGCAAAAGTGCGCGAAGCGTCTCGTTATCCTTGTCCGCAATGGCGTCGCGGTATTCGGTCAGCGAGGCGATCAGGGTGTCAATTTCGTCAAGGAGTGCCGAGCCGTTCTGAATGAACAGCTCGCTCCACATGTATTCGTTAAGCCAGGCCACGCGGGTCATATCCTTGTAGCTGCCTGCTGAAAAGCCCTTGTGTGCACGGGCGGTGGGGCTTTTGACGTAGGCGTTGGAGACCACGTGTGCCAGCTGAGAGGTAAAGGCGATCATGCGGTCGTGCTCGGCCGCCGTGCTGACCGTGATAGAGCCAAAGCCCATGGGGGACAGCGCATCCTTGACGCGGCCCAAGAGGGCAATGTCCTCGTACGTGGGAGGCACGATGACCATGGGCGCGCCCGAGAAAAGATTGGCGCGCGTGTATTTGATGCCCGAATTGTGTGTGCCCGCCATGGGATGGCCGCCCACAAAGCAAAAGCCGTGCTGCTCTGCCAGATAAAAGCCCTCGTCGCAGATCTGCTGCTTGACACCGCAAAGATCCATGACCAAGGTGTCCTTCTTGAGCATGGGGGCAATCTCATGCAGGTAAGAGATGGCGGCATCGGGATAAAGTGCGATCAGCACAAGGTCACATTCGGGCAGGGTGGTTTTGTCCAAAGTGCCGTCGATCATGCCCGAAAGCAGGGCGTAGCTTTGCGAGGTGGCATCTCTGTCATAGCCCAGCACGCGCACGTCGGGCGCATTTTGCTTGTAAGCCTTGGCGGCTGAGCCGCCGATCAGACCAAGTCCGCAAATTCCAACAGTCATAAAGGGTCTCCTTAAAGAATCAATGCTCGATATCCGAAATCGCGTCCAGCACGCGGCGCACGCCACGCATGGTCTTGTCAAATTGCGCGGGGGTCAGCGATTGCGCACCGTCACATAAGGCGTGGATGGGATCGTTGTGCACCTCGATCATCAGTCCGTCCGCACCTGCGGCCGCGGCGGCCAGTGCCATGGGCTCAACTAACTTTGCAGAGCCGGTTGCGTGGCTGGGGTCAACGATCACGGGCAGATGGGTCAGCTCGTGCAGCACAGAGACGGCCGAGAGATCCAGCGTGTTGCGGGTGTAGGTTTCATAGGTGCGGATGCCGCGCTCGCACAGGATGACGTTCTCGTTGCCGCCCGCCATGATGTACTCGGCCGACATCAACAGCTCCTTGAGCGTGGCGGCCAGACCGCGCTTGAGCAGAATTGTCTTTTGCGTCTTGCCAAGCTCCTTGAGCAGCTCAAAGTTCTGCATGTTGCGCGCGCCTACCTGAATGACGTCAACATCTTCAAACAGAGGCAGGTGATTGGCGTTCATGATCTCGGAGACGATGGGCAGGCCGGTCTCGCGCTTGGCGTGGAGCAGAATTTCAATGCCGTCGGCCTTGAGCCCTTGGAAATCGTAGGGAGAGGTGCGGGGCTTGAAGGCGCCGCCGCGCAGCATGGTCGCGCCGCTTGCCTTGACCGCACGCGCGATCTCTGCCACCTGCTCCTCGCTCTCAACCGAGCAAGGGCCTGCGATCACGGCAAAGTTGCCGTCGCCCACCAAGGCGTCTCCCGCCTTGATGACGCTGTTATCGGGGTGAAATTTTCTGTTTGCGCTCTTAAAGGGCTCGCTGATCCTCTTGACCGTTTCCACGTAGGAAAGGCTACCCAGCAGATCCTCGTCAATGCGCGAGGTGTCGCCCACAAGACCGACGATGGTCTGGTATCGACCGGTCGAGAGATGAACGGTCAGCCCCTGAGAGCGGATCCAGTCGGCAAGACTTTGAATTTGTTGTTCGGTTGCGCCGGGTTTGAGTACAGCGATCATGGTAAAGGTCCTCCTCTGCTTGGGATAATGGCTCAAAAAACAAAAAACACCGCAGCTTTTACTGCGGCGTGCCGGAAATTTCATAAAATCCACGTATGCATGTGCAGCAAAAATCGCCCTTATTACATGGGAAAGCCATAATAATAAAGGAAGATATCGCTGTTAGCAAACGTGTGTCTCATGGAAATCTCCTATGATTTTGATAAGTTAAGTGTAGCACTTTGGGCAGGGTTTGTCAAGCCCCTATAAGAAATTTCTTGTGATTTTGTAGACAAATCAAAGCTGATCTGCTATAATAATGGTAATGATAAAGCAGGGAAGGAGAGATGCAGATGAACTCGCGTGTACAAACACCGCTGTGGGCAGGCCCGGGCAATGCGCTGTGGGCGGTAGCCGCTGTGCTTGGCGTGGCGTATGCTGTGTGCGAGCCGTTTTTGGAGCTCTCGCCCTTGGTCAAGCTGATCTGGCTTGCGCCCGTGTGCATCGCCTTGTACGTGGCAGGCAGACTGCGCTGTGTGGGCGAGGCGCGGACCAGACGGGTCATGTTTCCCACCTGCGCCATCATTTTCGGGCTATACCTTGTCCTGCTTCTGGACGTGGTGCTGTTTGACAGCGTGTGGTTTGACCGCGAGCCCGAGGCGGTGCGCACACTCAACCTGGTGCCGTTCCGCATCATCGGCGCATTTGTGAGCTGTATGTTTGACAGCCATGCGCTGTTCCGCCTGGCACTCTGGAACGTGGGCGGCAATTTCCTGCTGTTTACCCCTTTCGCGCTGTTTTTGCCGCTGTGCACAAGATGGATGGGCAAATGGTACGGCGTGCTGGGTGTCGGCGCCGTTGCCGTGGTCGCCGTTGAGGCGGCACAGTATATTACTGCCCGCGGCAATGCGGATATTGACGATGTCATTCTCAATCTCGGCGGCATCATGGTGCTGTGGGGCATCTTGCAGATCCCGCCCGTCAAAAGACTGTACGCCGAGGCGACGCTGTGTCTGCCGGGTAAGGATTATTTTTCAATCGAGTTACCCAACTGAAAGGAAGTATAAGTTATGTTTTATACCGCAATCTGCGATGACGAATCGGTATTTTCTGCCAAGGCAAAGGAAATACTGGATAAGATACTGGACGAAAAGGGAATCACCCATCGCACCGACTGCTTCTCCTCGACCGACGAGCTGCAAGCCGCCATGCGCAAGTGTGAGTATTCTCTGCTGCTGCTGGATATCGTGATGGATAAGCGCACGGGGCTGGAGTTTGCAAGCGAGCTTCGCCGTGCAGGCAGCCGCGTCAATATCATTTTCATGACCTCAAGTGCCGAGTTTGCGCTGGACGCTTACGAGGTCTATCCGCTGACCTATCTGACAAAGCCGGTCGATCCGCTCAAGCTCCGTCGCGCGGTGCAGATGTGTCTGGAGAAGATGGAAAAGCAGCCCGGGCTTGTCATCAACGACCGCAAGCTGGGTCAGGTCATGATGGAATACGACGATATTCTGTATCTGGAGAGCCAGAAGCACGACATCGTGGTGTACGCACGTGACGGCAAGCAGTACACCTTTATGGGAAGCTTTGAGAATTTCTGTGAAAAGCTGCCCGCGGATATTTTCTTCCGCTGTCACCGCTCCTATACCGTCAATCTGCGACACACCAGCCGCATCAGCAACCGCGAGTACACCATGCGCAACGGAGATCTGATCCCCATCTCGCGCACCCAGTACAAGCTGGCCTGCGAGAAGTTCGCGGGGCTTTGATATGAGAATTTCCAAGGAAATCGTAAAGCCGCTTCTGATCTGGTACGGACAGAATGCGCGCGACCTGCCCTGGCGCAGGGAGATCACGCCATACAGGGTGTGGATCTCCGAGATCATGCTGCAGCAGACAAGAGTCGAGGCGGTCAAGCCTTATTTTGAGCGATTTATGCGCGAGCTGCCCGACGTGCGCGCCTTAGCCGAGGTGCCCGAGGAGCGATTGCTCAAGCTGTGGGAGGGGCTGGGATATTACAGCCGCGCCCGCAATCTGCAAAAGGCCGCAAGGCAGATCTGCGAGCGGCACGGCGGACAGCTGCCCGCCAATGCGACAGAGCTTCGCGCCTTGTGCGGCATCGGCGACTATACCGCAGGTGCTATCGCGGCTATCGCATTCGGTCTGCCCGAGCCCGCCGTGGACGGCAACGTGCTGCGCGTGTGGGCAAGACTGCGCGCGGACGGCAGGGATATTCTGCAGCCCGCCGTGCAAAAAGAGGCAAGGGAAGAGATCCGTGGGATCATTCCCGCAGAAAGCGCGGGGGATTTCGCGCAGGCTCTGATCGAGCTGGGGGCTACCGTTTGCGTGCCCGCGGGCGAGGCCAAGTGCCACGCCTGCCCCTTGCAGGCGTTTTGCCGTGCCTTGGCAGAGGATAAGACCGACGTGCTGCCCGTGCGCGCCAAGGCCAAGCCGAGAAAGCAGATTAACATGACCGTGCTGATCATTTGCGACGGCGAGCGCGTGATCTTACGCAAAAGACCCGACACGGGACTGCTGGCGGGCATGTATGAGTTTTACCATACCGAGGGCATGCTGAACGCAGAGCAAGCCGCCAACCACGCAAGAGAACTGGGCTTTGAGGTGGTCAGCGTGGGCGAGCCGATCTCTGCCAAGCATATATTTACGCATCTGGAATGGCACATGACGGGTTACGCCGTGCGCGTCAAGAGTACCGTCCCTGCCCCCGAAGGGCTGAGTGCCGCTACCCGCACCGAGATCGGCAGCACCTATCCCATCCCCAGCGCACACCGCGCCTTCCGGGAGTATCCGGAGGGCTTGAATTTCCGATAAAAGCAGACCGGGCAGAGAACTGTCCGGTTTGTTTTTTGCAAAATCGGGTCAAAAAGAGCACTCTCTCTACCGCGCGCCAACAAATCCGCAAGTATTTGTTGCAATTTTGCTTGATTTGTGCTATACTGTAAGATGAACTGTTATACCGCGAATTTCAAGTAGAGTGAGGTGCGCCCTTATGATCAGAATTCCCGTATTTCCCATTGGCCAGCAGCCGTATGAAGGTTGTACTGTTACGGTCAATCAAAGACAGACAAAGCCGTATCCGGCGCGCGTGTCGGCTATGCCGTTCAACCGTGGCTGGCCGGGGCATCAGCGTCCCTTGGAGCAGACCGAGGAGGCAGGCTTTTTATCCTTTGAGTCGGACGGCGAGGTCACTCTGACCGTCACCTGGCCCGTGCCACCGACCGAGGTGCTGGTGCGTCCGCTCTCTCGCGGCGTCAAGGCAGAGGTGCAGGATTGCACGGCAACCTTCACGCTCCCGGGCTGCGGACAGTATACGGTCGAGGCGGACGGCCCTCATCATGCGCTGCACGTATTTGTCAATCCCATCAAGGAATATGACGGCGAGCGCATTACCTATCGCTTTGCGGGCGGCGAGCATCACGTCGGCTCAATCGAGCTTGGCGATCACGACACCGTGCTGATCGATGCGGGCGCGGTTGTGTACGGCTCGTTCTACGCCATCTGTGCCGAAAATATCCGCATTCTCGGTCACGGCATTATCGACGGCAGCCGCGAGGAGAGAAACGACGAGACCGCGCTGCTGGCTTACGATTACGAAAACCCCATTCCGAGAGATAGCCAAGGCATTCGTGCATTTTTGCATGCGCACCGCGTTCTGCGCGGCAATATTCGCCTCTACAGATGCAAAAACGTGCATATCGAGGGTGTGATCTGCCGCGACAGCGCATCGTTTTCCATCATTGCCGCGGGCTGTGAAAACGTCAGCATCGATAACGTCAAGTGCATCGGCATGTGGCGGTATAATTCGGACGGCATTGATCTGTTCAATTGCCAAAACGTCAGCGTGCGGAATTGCTTTTTGCGCAATTTCGACGATTGCATGGTCATCAAGGGCATTTGCGGCTGGGATGACCAGAATAACGAGAATATTACAGTCAAGGGCTGTGTGCTGTGGTGCGACTGGGGCAGAGCGCTGGAGATCGGCGCCGAGACCAATGCGCCCATGTTCCGCAATATTGTTTTCTCGGACTGTGACGTCATTCACGGCTCGACCATCGCGCTGGATATACAGCACCATAACAGAGCCGAGATCTGCTATGTGACCTTTGAGCGCATCCGCGTGGAGTACACGGTGCACCAGCTGTCGGATCTGCATCAGCAGAGCGACGGGCAGGTCTATCGCAGCACCTCTCCCGCACAGCACCCCGCACTGCTTAACGTGGCGCTGTACGATATGGGGCTGTTTGCAAGGGACGGCTTGCACGGACACGTGCACGACGTGACCTTCCGCGATATCTCGGTGCTGACCGACGGCGAGATTTCCATGCCGTATTCGGTGTTCCGCGGTCTGGATCGGGAGTGCTGTGTCGACGGCGTGTGTGTGGACGGTCTGTATTATAACGGCGAGAGGATCGAATCCCTGCAAAAGGCTAATTTTGTCATAGGTGAGTATACCGACAATATTGTTTTAAAATGAGTTGAGAAGCCAAAGGAGTTGAGTGTTTTGAATCCAAGCGGATATTTTCTGATCGGCGGTGCTGTGGTAGCTGCCGCGGCCGTGACGGGTGCGGCCATCGCATCGGTCAGAATCACGCGCAAGCTGTTTGGTGATACGTTTGGTCGTAAGGAGGCCGACCCCGAGAAGCAAAACGCGTTTTTGGATAAACTGACCAAGCAGGGCTTTGATAAGCAGGTGGAGATCGTCAGGCGCGGCTGGGACGCTTTGGCCGCCGCACCGCACGAGCGTGTGGAGATCACCTCGCACGACGGTCTGAAGCTCCGCGCCAAGCTGTACGAGCCCCGGGGCGAAAAATTCGCTACCGTGATTCTGGTGCACGGCTACCGCAGCATCGGAGATATGGATTTCGGGTGCGTGTATGAGCACTATGAACAGCTGGGGATCGGCATGCTGATTGTTTCCCAGCGCGCACATAACGACAGCGAGGGAAAATATCTGACCTTTGGCGCAAAGGAAAAGTACGACGTGCGCGATTGGTGCAGATATCTGGTCGACCGCTACGGAGAGGATCACAAGATCATTCTGGACGGTGTTTCCATGGGCTGCTCCACCATTCTGCTGGCATCCGCTCTGCCGGATATTCCGCCGCAGGTCAAGGCGGTCATTGCGGATTGCGGATTTTGCTCAGCCAAGGGCGAGATCGCGGACGTCCTGCGCACGGATATGCACCTGCCCGCATTCCCCATCATTCCCATCGGCAGCCTGCTCTGCCGCATTTACGGCGGCGCGTTCTTGTCGGATGCCAACGTGGCGCGTGAGCTCAAAAAGTCCAGAATTCCCACACTGTTTGCCCACGGCCTTGGGGATGATTTCGTAAGGCCCTATCATTCGGAGAGAAACTACGAGGCCTGCGGGGCAGAGTATAAGCGGTTGGCTCTTTTCGAGGGCTCGCCGCACGGCCTTTCGTATCTGGATCACACCGAGGAATATCAGAGAATGATCCGCGAGCTGTTGGAGCACGCAGGGGTACTGCCTGCTCCTCAATAAAGGAGATTTCATGAAAAAAACGTTACTTAGACTCACAGCACTCCTGCTGATCCTGTTGGTCTGCATGAGCACTGTTTCCTGCATGCCGCTGATCAAAAATGTTGTCGATCTGATCGGCGACCGCGGCGACGGGGACGGCAAATTTGATTATGAGGGCGACCTGACGCCGGGCGGAGACAAAAAGATCCGCCGCGACTATGGCGAAAGCATCTGGATCGGCAACGACAGCTTTTGCTTTGATTACACCGAGGCAGAGGCCGCCGAGCTGACAGAACAGATCGATCAGCTTTACGAATATCTGGACGGCGACGATTTCGCGGCCTTCCTTGCCATGTTCACCTACGTGCAGTATGGTGCATACGCCCGCATGGAGAGCCAGTGCTGTATGGCGCAGATCGAATACAGCCTGTACCGTGACGACCCCGAGGCGGCCGAGAACTATGAGTGGATGAGAGCCTTTTCCATGGACGTGACCACCCGCATCAGCAAGCTGTATCGCTTGGTCTACGATTCGCCCGGGCGCGATATCTTTTATGACGGCTGGACGCCCGAGGAGATTGAGAACGCGCTGTTTTATGCCGACTCGACCGATGAGGAATACGCCGCCCTGCATGCCGAATACGATGCTCTGATGGTGGAGTATTACGCGCTGGATCAGAACGACGCCTCGTTTATGGAGGATTCGGCCGAGCTGTACATCGAGGCTGTCCGTATCAATAACGAGATCGCGCAGAAAATGGGCTTTGACGATTATATGGATTTTGCCTACCAATGTGTGTATATGCGCGAGTATACGCCCGACGACGTAGCGGCTCTGCGCACCTATGCCAAGGAGCAGCTTGTGCCGCTGTTTGACAAGGTGGAGATTGCATTCAATGATCTTGCCTCGGATCTGCGGCAGGTCGAGCAGGATAAGATCAGCACGCTGTTTTATCAGGATATGGAAAGTGAAATGCTGTACAGCTTCGCCAAAGGGATCGGCGGCACGTATTTTGCCGAGTTTGATCAGCTGCTCGAGGAGCAGAATTATTTTATAGCCTATGATCCGGATGCCTCACGCAACGGTGCATTTACCGATTATTTGGCGGACAGCGCACAGCCGATCATGTATTTCGGCGCGTATTATCAGGATCATTTCACCATGGCACACGAATACGGACACTATTATTCTTTTGCCTATAACGGCGTGCGTGAGGTTTCATACGATCTGTGCGAGCTGCAATCGCAGGGAAACGAGTGGCTGTATCTTGCCTATATTTCCGAGCAGAACTGTGACGTGGCGTCCAAGTATCTGACGCTGTCCCGTCTGTATGACGATCTTTGCACTGTGTTCATCTGCCTTTGCGTGGATGAATTTGAGCAGACCGTATATGCAAATCCCGACCTGTATGACACGCCCGAAAAGCTGGATGCGCTGTATCGGGAGATCTGCGACGGCTATCTGGGCACGTCGCGCATGCAGGGCTTGTTCGGCTATGACCCCGCCGAGTATTGGCATTATGTTGCGCTGGATGCGGCAGGGTATTATATCAGCTATGCCATCTCGCTCTTCCCGTGCTTTGAGCTGTATTATTTAGCCGAGACCGATTACGGTGCCGCCGTGCAGACCTATCTGTCCCTGACCGAGTATTCAGGCTCGCAGACCTTCTCCGAAACGCTTGCGCGTGCAGGCCTGCAAAATCCGCTGGACGAGGAGTATACGGCCATCGATTTCGATAAGCTCTACAAGCTGTTGGGGCAGAGACAATAACCAAAAGAGAACCCGAGGCGATAGGGTGTTGTCCTTATCGGAGAAATAAAATAAGGGTATGGGAATCGCCCGATACATTTGTAATACAAATGCGAAACCGGCAATAAAAAACTGAAAGAGAGAGTAACACGGAAGAACTACTCCGCGAAACTCTCTCTTTTCTGCTTTATATGTGAGTGATATTCTTTGCTTCGCAAAGAGTGATATTGCCCTTCGGACAGTGATATTGTTCGGCTTCGCCTCACAGTGTCTCCAAGGTTCTGCGAAGCAGGTTCTTATATTCTATTCGCCTATTAACTCGCGTAGCGAATAGCTCGCCTGCGGCGAGAGAAGCACTCGGCGTAAGCCGAATATCACTGTGTAAGCAAGAATTTCGCCTTTGGCGAAATATACTCGCACATAGGCGAATAGAGTTGGCGTGATACTCCATTAAGAGTATCACGCCATTCTCTGTGCGGATGTTTTTGCATTGCTTACGCGTTATCGCTGAATCTGCGGTCAAGGCGCAGGCCCATGGTGTCGGATACCGGCAACGAGAAGGTGACCGTACCAAACTCGGGGTGCTCGTGCGCCTGATTGATCAGAGCCTGCATGATGGGGCGGCGCTGTGCCTCGGTGGCGACGATGAGTACCGTGTCCTTTTCCTCGGCGAGCGTTACACCGA
This sequence comes from Eubacteriales bacterium, assembly GCA_045603085.1. Taxonomy (GTDB): domain Bacteria; phylum Bacillota; class Clostridia; order Oscillospirales; family CAG-272; genus SVQP01. The sequence goes on from JAZULL010000003.1 coordinate 17,984, forward strand.
AGAAGTGGTCGTCTCCCTTGCCGTAGGTGCCCTTGGCACGGATGACCGTGCCGCCGCCTGCGCCTGCGGCGCGTGCGGCCTCCATGGCAACGTCGGAGCAACCCTTATTGAGAACAGCGACGATCAGATGTGTATTGAATTCCATTTTAATAACCTCTCTTTCCTCTGCTTCGGTGCTTCCTGTCAGAACCTGCATGGAGTATGCGCCACCCATGCTGTTAAGCGGAATGACCAGTCCTATGCCGCGACCGGGGATATCGATCTCCATCTGGTCGGGCAAGGTTGCCAGCACGTCCTTTGTCTGCTGCTTACCGATAACGGCGGTCAGCATGATCTTTTCGGTTTGTTCAATGCCCAAAAGGTCCAGCATTTTGTTCTGTGCCGTACCGCGGCAGGGAACTGCCGCATACGCGGCCAGCTTATGACGCGAGAAATATTTCTCGTACGCGTGATGATCCTTCTCGCGCGCGATAATCAAAAGTAGATTTAACTCTTTCATATATTCTCCTTGAAAAATGCTCCTTACAGATCGATGATGTCGTCGTCGATAGGAATAAACTCGGCCTCGACGGGCTTCTTCTTGGCGTACAGATTGCGGATGTGCCAGATCAGGCCGGGGATTTGCACCGCGATCAGAGGGGTCATGGCAACGAATGCGACCACGCCGAAGGCGTCGGTTGCGGCATTGCCGCCAACAGCCTTACAAGCACCCATTGCAAAGGGAAGAAGGAAGGCCGCGGTCATGGGGCCGGACGCCACGCCGCCCGCGTCGAATGCGATCGAGGGGAAGGGCGAGGGTACGATAATTGTCAGCAGCAGCGCGATGGCATAGCCGGGAATGAGGAACCACATAATGCTCACGCCGGTCAGCACGCGGAGCATTGCCAGCGCAATGGAGAAGGCAACGCCAATGGACAGGCAGCGCAGCACCACCTTGCGCGAGATCGCGCCGGCGGTCACGGCATTGACCTGCTTGGTCAGCACGTGTACGGCAGGCTCGGCCTGCACGATAAAGTAACCGACCACAGCGCCGATGGGAATGATGATGAGCTGCCAGAATCCCTTGTCGGGGTTTGCCAGTCCCACGCCGAGCTCATAGCCGCAGGGGGAGAAGCCAACGTTTGCGCCCAGAAGGAACAGCACAAGACCGATATAAGTATAGCCAAGACCGACAAGAATCTTCCGGATGGCTCTCTTGGAAAGCGCATTTTCGGGTTTCTTTGCGCAAATGAAATGGAAGAGGAAGAAGCCTGCGGAGATGGGACCCAGCGCCATCAGAACCTCCCAGAGCTGATGGGGCAGCTTGTGTAGGAAGGGGGTCAGGATCTGGTTGGACTGCGTAATGACCTCGGTTGCCGAAAGGTCGCCGGGGTTGATGTCACCGCCCACGATCATGCCGAGGATCATGACAGCCGAGATCGGGCCGACCGAGGAAAGGGCGACAAGGCCGAAGCAGTCCTTGTCAGCACCGCCGTCGGAACGGCTGGCGGCAACACCCACGCCAAGTGCCATGATAAAGGGCACGGTCATGGGGCCTGTGGTCACGCCGCCCGAGTCAAATGCAACTGCCCAGAAGTTGGGGTTGATGAAGATTGCCATGATGAATACGCCGACGTAGCAGATCCACAAAAGCAGGGAAAGATTGACCTTGAACAGAATGCGGAGCATTGCCACGACTAAGAAAATACCAACGCCAAGGCCGATCGACATGGTCAGCACCATGGGCTTGATATTGGGCACGTAAGTCGCCAGCACCTGCAGGTCGGGCTCGCAGATGGTTGCCAGAAATCCTACGAAGAAGGAGAGAAAGACCACAAGCCAGATTTTTCTGGATTTTGTCATCTGTGCACCGATGTATTCGCCCATGGGGATCATGGACATGTCCGCGCCCAGCGAGAACAGCCCCATGCCCAGAATCAGCAGTACCGCGCCCGCCAGAAAGGAGAGCAGCGTGCCCGCCGGAACGGGACTGACGGTGATGACCAACAGCAGCGTGATGATGGTCACGGGGAGAACCGATGCAAACGACTCCTTGATCTTCTCAAGTAATACCGTCTTTTCAAACAATTTGCCTAAACACCTCACTAAAAGTATCCTACTAATAAATTATAGCGAATTAAAGTGCAATATTGGTGAACATTTTGTAAAGTTGTGTTTGACAAGCGCGATGTGATGTGATATACTCATGTTGTCAAGATTTTTACATAGAAAGTGAAGACGTTTATGACACAACAAAGCCTTGGCACGCCGTATCCGTTTGATTACGACGACGTGCTGGATACCATACTGGATATCGGCTGTCGGCTGCTTGAATCGGGGGCTGAGGTGCGCCGCGTGGAGGATACGGTGGAGAGACTGTGTCTGGCCTACGGCGCGCACGACGTGGATGTGTTTTCGGTCGTGGTGCTGATCGGCGTTACGGTAGAGGGCCCCAACGGGGATCACTATACCCAGATGCGCAAGGTCGGCGGCATTGGCAACAGCCTTGTCCGCATTGAAAAATTAAACGCCCTTTCGCGCAGGCTGTGTGCCTGCCCCGAGGATCCTTGGCTTGTCAAGGACGAGGTCAAGGAGATCTGCGCTAAGGTTACCTATCCCTCGTATCTGATGTATATCAGCGCGGCACTGGCTGCAGGCGGCTTTGCCATGTTCTTTGGCGGTGGTTGGGCGGATGGACTTGTCGCGGCCGTGATCGGTCTTTTGATCATGTGGATCGGCCGTCATGCGCCCGCCAAGATCAACAGCACGTTGCAAACCTTTATCACGGCCTTTGTGTCGGGTGCGCTGGCACTTGGCGCAAGTGCGCTGATCGCCGTATGTCAGCCCGACAAGATCATGATCGGTACCATCATGCTCATGATTCCCGGGCTGGCGCTGTGGACCTCTCTGCGCGACCTGTTCGGCGGAGATATGGTTTCGGGACTTTTGCGCTTTGTGCAGGCGTTGTTCACGGCGGCTATCATTGCCGCAGGCTACGGTCTTGCATGGCTGACGATCGGAGGCATTGTATGAGCTGGTTACAGGTTGCATATTTGACTGCGGCGTGTACCGTCGCGTTGCTGGGCATTGCGGTCATCTTTGACGTGCCGCCCAAAAAGCTGCTCTGGGCAATGATCGGCAGTATCATCTCCTGCGTGCTGATGCTGATCGGGGACAAATACGGTCTTGATCCGCTGATCACCAACATGATCGCCACCGCCGTGCCGTGTGTGTACTGCGAGATTATGGCGCGCGTGCTCAAAACGCCCACCACCGTGTTTATGATTCCCACGCTGTTGCCGCTGGTTCCCGGAAGCAGACTGTATTATACCATGTTTTATCTGTTCTCGGGCGAGCAGGAGCTGTTTTTGAGCAACATGCTGATCGCGGTCAAGATCTGTACCGGTATTGCGGTGGCTATTATCGTGATCACGGGTGCTATGCGCTGGATCGAGGCGGTCAAGAGGCAGCGAATGGAAAAAGAAAAGGAACACGGATGAAAAAAAGGACTTTCCGATTGGAAAGTCCTTTTTTATGTGCAAAAATCTACGCTTGGTAGATAAAAATATTGAATATCTACAAAAAGAAGATACCGCGGGTTCCTTGACACCGGGCGGAGCGTGCGGTATAATGAAGATGAAACGATACAAAATTGTGCCAAGGAGCGTATTTATGGATAAGAATCAGCAACGCATCAACCTTGCGTATCATCTGACCGCGCTGCGCAAAAAGCACGGCATGACCCAGGAGCAGCTTGCCGAGCGGTTGGGGGTCAGCAACAAGGCGGTCAGCAAATGGGAGCGCGGCGCGGGTGTGCCCGAGCTTGCGCAGCTGATCGGGCTTGCCGAGGTGTTCGGCGTGTCGGTCGATGCCTTGATCAGATCCGAGAAAAGCGGTATTGCCATTGCGGGCAATATTCTGACCGATTCGGTCAAGCTGATCGACGCGTACCCCGAAAAGGGTATGCTGGTCAATATATCCTCAATATCCAGAGCGGTGGGCGGATGCGTGCCCAATACGCTGATTGACCTTGCAAAAATGGATAAGAGCATTCCGCTGTATGCGTACGGTCGCGTGGGAGACGACGAGAGCGGACGTTACGTGACCTTTGAAATGCAGAAAAACGGCATTGACGTCAGCGGCGTCAGCGTGTCGAAAACGGCAGCCACCTCGTTCAGCGACGTCATGAGCGTGCAGAGCACGGGCGAGCGCACCTTTTTTCACCACAGGGGGGCTAATGCAGAGTTTGCGCCCAAGCACCTGCCCGTCGGTTCGCTGACCTGCAGCATGCTGCATATCGGATATATTTTGCTGCTTGACGAATTTGACAAAGAGGATGCGGAATACGGCACGGTCATGGCGCGCTATCTGTGCCAAGCACGTGCGGCGGGCATCCGTACCTCGATCGACGTGGTCAGCGATTCGGGTAAGCGGTTTGCAGCCAAGGTCATTCCCGCGCTGCGGTACACGGATAACGCCATCATGAATGAGATCGAGGGCTGCGGCGTTGCGGGGCTGGCTCCCAGAGACGGTGAGGGCAGACTGATCGAGGAAAATGTTCGCCGCTCGCTGGAAATCATTCTGGAGCACGGTGTGCGTGAGCGCGCCATCGTGCATTGCCCCGAGGCGGGCTTTGCCATGAATGCACGCGGTGAATATACCGTCGTGCCCTCGCTAGCATTGCCCGAGGGGTATGTGCAGGGCGCGGTCGGCGCAGGCGACGCCTTTTGCGCGGGCTGCCTGTACGGCATCTATCACGGATTTTCCGACAAGGAGATCCTGGAATTTGCGTCGGGCGCAGCGGCGTGCAATCTGGCGGCTGCCGATTCGGTCAGCGGCATGAGAACCAAGGAATATATTTACGAGCTGATACAAAATACTCCAAAGCAAACGCGGCAGAAAGGATAAGATATGAAAAGAGCAGATGCACAAAGACAAACAGAGCTTGCCCTTGCGTACTACCAAAAGGCGGGCATTATTCTGACGGACGCTGAAAAGCACAGCATTGAGGTAGCGGATTTCGGGCTGGATATGGTGGATCGCGTGGGATTGCAGCTGGTGGTCTACGTCAACACCGAGCGCGTATGCGCCAAGGAAATGGTCCTGACCCCCGGTCAGGCGTGCCCCGAGCACCGTCACGTGCCTACGGCGGGCAGAGAGGGCAAGGAGGAAACCTTCCGCTGCAGATACGGTAAGGTATATTTGTTTACCGATGCGGGCGAGGGTAACGGTACGCCCGAGGACGTGGGCATCCCGCTGCCGCCTACCGACGTGACCGTATTCCATAAGACCGTGCTGCTGCCCGGTGAGCAATTTACCATCATGCCCAGCACGCTGCATTGGTTTGCGGCGGGAGAAGAGGGCGCGGTGATCTCGGAGTTTTCCACCAAGAGCACGGATGAGACCGATGAGTTTACCGACGCAAGGATCGTGCGCGCTCCCTCGCTGGAGGATTGAGCGTTCGGGAAGGAGAGAGTTGGGATATGTTAGTCAATTTACATAGCGTTCTTGCGGACGCACAGAAATATCGTTACGGCGTCGGTCTGTTCAATACTACCGATACCGATATGCTCGAGGCGGTCATTTCGGCTGCCGAGGAGCTGCAATCTCCCGTTATCATCGGTACTGCCGAGGTGCTGCTGCCGTACGGAGAGCTTGCGCTCATTGCCCCCGGCATGGTGGCGGCAGCCAAGCGCGCCAAGGTGCCCGTGGTGGTGCATTACGATCACGGCTTGACCTTTGATCGCTGCATGGAGGCGTTGCAGCTGGGCTTTAGCAGCGTGATGTACGACGGCTCGGGCGCGCCCTACGAGCAGAACATTGCGGGCACGGCAGAGATCGTGCGCATTGCGCACGCGCTCGGTGCAACCGTGGAGGGCGAGATCGGGCACGTGGGCTCGGCAGATACCTGCGATAACGACGCGGCGGATATGTATACCACCGTGGCAGAGGCGCAGGCATACGTGCAGGCGACGGGCGTGGATGCGCTGGCGATTGCCATCGGTACGGCGCACGGTGCGTATAAGAGCAAGCCGCGCCTGGATTTTGACCGCCTTGCCGATATTCGCGCAAGCGTGGACGTGCCGCTGGTGCTGCACGGCGGCAGCGGACTTTCGGATGCGGATTTCCGCACCGCGGTCGAGCGGGGCATCAGCAAGGTCAATATTTTCACCGACCTTTGCGCGGTGGGCATTCGTGCCTGCAAGGAGTGCACCGCACCCGACGGGCTTCCCATGGATATGCATACGTATCTCGGTATGCGCAACCGCAAGGTGGAGTATATGAAGCAGGCAGTCAAGGAAAAAATGCTTGTCTTCGGCTCGGCGGGAAAAGCGTGAATACGAAAAAGCACCTCGTGCGAGGTGCTTTTTTGAGTTATGAGATCGCTGCGCGATCGTGATGATTGGCTGCGCCAAGTTATGGGTTTGCTGCGCAAACGTTATGATATGATTGCCTTTGTAACTTGAAACTGCCCGAAGGGCATCATAACTCGCCGCAGGCAATCATAACTGCAAAATTCACGCACAGCGTTAATTTTGCTTCTGCACGCTCTTATATTCGTCGTAAAAACGGTAATACGGGCAATGCCCCGTGTTGTGCGAGAGAAAATCGCACATGTCGTCCTCGTCCAAGGAAACGAGGCAAACGTATGCGTCGTATTCCTCGTCGTAATCGTAAAATTCACAGCTCTCGCAATTCGCGGGCTTCTTTTTGTTGTCTGTTGCCATGCTCTCGCCTCGCTTTCCGTCATTTATTATATCATACACGTGTGTTATGTGTCAATGCTTCGGGGAATTTTACTTGCCTACTGGACAAAGCGGCCAAAGTGTGGTACAATACAAGGTGAATATGATTTTTAGGAGTGAATACCTTGAACGAAAAGAAACAAAACGATCAAAAGGAAAAAATTCCGTTCCATTTTGACTGGCTTCGCATAGGGTTGGGTATCCTTGTGCTGACGGTTCTGCTGGCAATTTCCCTGAACAGCATCAACGGCACATTTGCCGAAAAGCAGGCAGAGCTGATCGAGGACAGCAAAAAGGACTTTGGCTGGATCGCCATCACCGTGGGCTATACCGTGCCGCTCATTCTGGGGTGCGCCGTGCCGGTGCTGGCTTGCATCGGCTGCAAAAAGGGAGATCAGCGCAAGCATCTGATCAAGGGCTTGATCATCGCGGGCGCGGCGGTCATCGTGCTGTGCGGCATCTGCCCTTTGAAGATCAGCTCCATGGTCAAGCAAAGGGAATTGGCGCAATCCTTTGAGGATATGGCGGCCGAGGATCCCGAATTCATCATCCCCGAGGACGCGCCTGATCTCGAGGAGGTCACCACCGAGCTTGAGCGCGTGGTGCAATGGACAGCCGAGACGTTGGTCGGCCTTGCCGTGCTGGGCACGTATCAGGGCGCGCGCTACAAGAAGCTCAGGGATGGCGATCTTGACGAGGAGATCCCCACTGACGAGCTGGACGACAACCCTCCCGACGTGGATTGGGTCGAGGGGAAAAAGAAATCTGAAAATTCCTGAAAAAATTTTTAAAAAACCTCTTGACATTTTCTCGGGATATGATATAATTAAGACACAGTCCAAATAAGGAGCGCTTTTGATATGAGAGTCAGAAAGACACATCAGACAGAGCTTGTTATGCAGACTGTGTCCGCGTTGGATCATCCCACGGCAACGGCTGTGGTGGAGGCGGTGCACGCCAAGGATCCCGCAATCTCCCGCGCCACGGTGTTCCGTGTGTTGGCTGAGGCAGCCGAGAGCGGGGAATTGCAAAGGCTTTCGCTGGCGGGCAGCTCGGATTGCTTTGACGTCACGCTCTGTAAGCATGCGCACATGGTGTGCCGTGCATGCGGATCGGTCAGCGACGTTGATATTCCGGATACCGCCGCACTCGAAGCGCAGGCAATGGCTGTGTCGGGTGGTCGCATAGACGCGTGTCACGTACAGTTTTTCGGGCTATGTCCCGCGTGTAACAAGACAGAACTCAATTCACAACAATAAACATTTAAAGGAGAATTATCACATGGAACTCAGAGGATCTCAAACCGAAAAGAATTTGATGGCCGCATTTGCCGGCGAATCTCAGGCAAGAAACAAGTACACCTACTATGCATCCAAGGCAAGAAAAGAAGGCTACGAGCAAATCGCGGCAATCTTTGAAGAGACCGCCAACAACGAAAAGGAGCACGCTAAGCTGTGGTTCAAGCTGCTGCACGACGGTGAGGTTCCGGATACCGCAACCAACCTCAAGGACGCCGCAGAGGGTGAGCACTATGAGTGGACCGATATGTACGCCGGCTTTGCAAAGACCGCCCGCGAGGAAGGCTTTGCCCGCATTGCATACCTGTTCGAGGCTGTTGGTAAGATCGAGAAGGAGCATGAGGAGAGATATAAGAAGCTGCTTGGCAACGTGGAAAACAAGATCGTGTTCTCCAAGGACGGCGACGCTATGTGGATCTGCCGCAACTGCGGTCACGTAGTGGTTGGTAAGTCCGCGCCCGTTATGTGCCCCGTATGTGCACATCCTCAGGCATATTTCGAAATCAAGGCTGATAACTATTAATTTAATATAATCGCATTTAAAAAGAGCACCGCAGGGGAGTCCCTGCGGTGACTTTTTGCATATCAATATTCATTTATTCATGAATAAAACTAATAAATATACATGCTATGGTGAAAATGCAACAAAAACAGGCGCGACAATATGGCATGTTTGTCTATATTTTTATCAAAAAGGGGTTGACAAAACATGAATGTCGGTGTATAATTATGCACATAATCCAAGTGCAAGACACATTGCACCAGAACCCAAAGGAGAAACACCATGAAAAAGATTATTGCTATGATGCTGGCTCTGATGCTGGCCCTGACCGGTATCGCCATTTTCACCGCTTGCGACACTGACAAGACCCCCGAGGAAACCACTCCCGAAGCAACCACTCCCGAAGAGACCGAGCCCGAGGCTCCTGCCGTGATCAAGATGGCTACCAACGCTTACTTCCAGCCCTACGAGTTCTATGAAGATGGCAAGATCGTCGGTATCGATGCCGAGATCGCAGCTGCTATCGCTGAAAAGCTGGGCATGACTCTTGAGATCGTTGATATGGAATTCGACTCCATCATCACCGCTGTAAACGAAGGCTCCGTTGACTTCGGTATGGCCGGCATGACCGTTACCGAGGACCGTCTGAAGGAGGTTGACTTCTCGATCTCTTACGCAAACGGCGTACAGACCATCATCGTTAAGGAAGATTCTCCCATTACCTCTGTTGACGATCTGTTCGCAGAGGGCGCAGCTTACAAGGTAGGCGTTCAGCTGGGTACTACCGGCGACATCTATGCTACCGGCGACTTCGGCTCCGAGAACGTTACCACCTACTCTAACGGTAACGAGGCAGTGCTGGCTCTGCTGGGCGGCAGCGTTGACTGCGTTATCATCGACAACGAGCCCGCTAAGGCTCTGGTTGCAGCAAACGAGGGTCTGAAGACTCTGGAGACTGCTTATGCAAACGAGGACTACGCGATCTGCGTAAAGAAGGGCAACTCCGAGCTGCTGGCTAAGATCGACCAGGCCATCAAGGATCTGACCGCTGACGGCACCATCGACGCAATCGTTGCAAAGTACATCAAGTAATTATATCACCCGAAAAAAACGTGGGATGGGAACACCATCCCATGTTTTTTGGAGTTTACAGACGTTTTGAAAACGTCGGTTTGAAAGGAATTTGGCATGAAAAAGCCTTTTGTGCAAAACAAAAAAAGACTGATCATCAATCTCTGCCTTGTGGGCTTGTGCGTTTTGATCGTTGCCGGTGTCTTTGCTGTTGATGCCATTGTCAACCGCAAGGGCGAGCTGGAGCTGACAGAGGAAAATACACAGGCATATCTGGAGCAAACGCTGGTGTCCCTGCCCACCACGGGCGCGGAGTGCTCCAAGTATGCGGTTGAGAATACCGAGATCCGCGTGCTGTCGGTCGAGGAATCCGGCGCGAGAACCTTCAAGGTGCGCGTGGCGTATACCGCTCCCGACGTTGCGGGCATGTACGAGGCGCACAAGCAGGATCTGTTCGCATCGGTGTATGCATACGTTAAGCAAAGAGAATCCGAGGGCAAAAAGGTCAACGCCACCCTGATCCAGATTCAGGTGGAAAAGACGCTGTTGACTCTGCTGAATGAGGGAACCAAAAAGCAGGGCGAGGTTGACGTATATTTTTACGATACCGGAGAAGAGCAGCCCGTGATGTATCTGTCCGACGAGGCGCTCGACGCGCTGCTTGGCGGCTTTGTGTCGGTCAAGGAGGATATCAAAGCCACCGATACGCTGATCTATAACGGCGAGACTGTTTCGATCGCCAACGATAACACCTTCCGAAACGGCATCAACCAGTGCTTTGGCTTGGTTAACTACGACCCCGAGGTGCCGGATACCTCCTCGCCCCTGCAGCAGAAGCTCAATAAGCTGGGAGACGAGTTTTATCGCAACTTCATCGAGGATAACCGTTGGATGTATCTGGTCGAGGGCCTTGGCAATACGCTGGCCGTTACCGCGCTCTCGCTTCTGCTCGGTATCGTGCTTGGTGTTGTGACCTCGCTGATCCGCATCGTGCACGACAAGACCGACAAGCTGTATTATCTTGACAAGCTGGTCAAGCTGTATATTTCGGCCATTCGCGGCACACCCGTTATGGTGCAGCTGCTGATCATCTATTTCGTGCTGCTTTTGCCCATCGGCATTGAAAAATTCCCCGCGGCCGTGCTGTGCTTTGGCCTCAACTCCGGCGCTTACGTGTCCGAGATCATCCGCGGCGGTATCATGTCGATCGATATCGGACAAACCGAGGCAGGCAGATCGCTGGGCTTTGGCTTCTGGCCGACCATGTGGCACATCGTCATTCCGCAGGCGTTCAAGGTGGTGCTGCCGTCGCTTTGTAACGAGTTTATCACGCTGCTTAAGGAAACGTCGGTTGCATTCTATATCGGCGTTGCCGACCTGACCCGCGGCGGTATCAAGATCCGCTCGCAAACCTACAGTAACTTTATGCCGCTCCTGGCAGTGGCACTTATCTATTTTGTGCTGGTGCTTGGGCTGACCAAGCTGGTCGGCATGCTTGAAAGGAGGTTGCGTAAGAGTGAACGCTAAAGATGCAATTATCAGCGTCAGAGACCTGAAAAAGCATTACGAGGGCGGCGTGCACGCGCTGGACGGCGTTGATATGGACGTTGCGCGCGGCGAGGTCGTGGTCATCATCGGCCCGTCGGGTAGTGGTAAATCCACGCTTTTGCGCTCTCTGAATTTGCTGGAGGTGCCTACGTCGGGACAGATTATTGTCGGCGGTACCGATCTCATGGACAGAAAGACCAACATCAACCTGCACCGTCAGAAGATGGGTATGGTATTCCAGCATTTCAATCTGTTCCCGCACATGACCGTGCTGGGGAACATGACGCTCGCTCCCCGAAAGCTGCTGAAAAAGAGCAAGGCCGAGGCCGAGAAGAGAGCCATGGAGCTGTTACACACGGTAGGGCTTGCTGACCGTGCCGGCGCCTATCCCAGTCAGCTGTCGGGCGGCCAGAAGCAGAGAATCGCCATTGTGCGTGCGCTTTGCATGGAGCCCGAGGTGCTGCTGTTTGACGAGCCCACCTCAGCCCTTGACCCCGAAATGGTTGGCGAGGTGCTGGAGGTTATGAAGGACCTGGCGCGCAAGGGCATGACCATGCTGGTGGTCACCCATGAAATGGGCTTTGCCCGCGAGGTTGCCACCCGCGTGATCTTTATGGATAGCGGCATGATCGTGGAAGAGGGAACCCCCGCCGAGATCTTCGACAACCCGCAAAGCGACCGACTGGGGAGCTTTCTTGCCAAGGTTTTGTAATCGCAAACAAATATGCCCGCACACAGCCGAGTCATTTTGGCTTTGTGCGGGCTTTTTGGGAAAGTCATGATCATTATGTTGATAATGATATAAGTACAGGAGGATAAATTAATGATGAAACGTTTATTGATATTGTTGATTTCGGTGCTCCTGACGCTGTCTTTGGCGGGGTGCTTGGCAGAGCTCCCTTCTCCTGATTATTCTGAGAATGGTACGACCGATCATCAGGAGCAAACTGAGGATTCCATTGAGGATGCAAAGGAGCCAAACCAGACCCCTTCTCAGAATCCCGAGGAACAGACCACGCAGAAGCAAGAGGGCGGCTACGATGCCGTGCTTCAGAGTGTGATTGCTGACGCAGACCAAGCAAGTTGACAAAAAAGTGCTTTTCCAAAAGGAAAAGCACTTTTTTTATGATCTGCGTTGCTCCAGCGCGTAAAGCTCGGGGGTCAGATAAGAGCAGTCCTGCAAAAAGCGCAGGGAGTTTTCGCTGATGCTGTCCTTCCAGCCAACCAAATAGGCTGTCAGATCGTCCACGGCATTGTCGCCAACACCCATGACGCTGTTGCGAAAATGGCGCTCGGCACTTTGTCTGAGGCGGTCGGGGAAGTAATAGTCAATGGCGCCGAACTGATGTAAAAGCTCATGTGCTATAGTGCTCCACGCATCCTGCTGATAGTAATAGTAAATGGTGGAGAACTCGGGGCACTCCCCAAATCCAAAGCTGCCTCTCTGGGTGTATGCATAGCTTCTTCCCACGTAGTCGAAAACCAACTGCAAGGGGGCTTCGTTAACCTGCAGAGTGGATTCATAATGCTTTTGCAGCTGTGTGATCGAGCTGACGCCAAAGTGATTGAACAGCAGGTGCAGTCCTTGGCCGGGATCCGGGCACAGCGGCGCGGCGATATCATAAACATACGGTTGAATGCGCAGGTAAACGCCGTAGCGCTTAGCCTCGCTCTCCAGCCATGCGCACGCCTTGTGCAGCTCGGCTTCAAAGCGCCGCTTGCTGCTGTCTGTCCAGCTTCTTGTATTGGAGTGCGCGTATATGGAGATCAGGGCAATCGATCCGCGCAGCTTGGTGCTGACGCCGGCATGTCTGCCGCTGATCAAAAAGAAATTTTGCAGACTCGGAAAGTCCTTGAGAAAATAATATTTCATGAGTTCTCCTGGTTTATGGCAGAATCGGTCACACTGCCTGATTTTTCAGCTTTTTGAAATAGCGTACGGTGACAAACAACACCGCGATGCCGAGAATGGGGAAGATCGCGCAGACCAGCATGCCTGCCTTAAGTCCCACCTGCTCGGTGGAGAGCGAGAGCTGATCGGCAAGGGTCGCGCCGAGTGCGCTTGCGCTGACCGCGTCGGTCACAATGCCCATCAGCTGAGGGGCAACCGATGCGCCGAGGTCTCCGCCCGAGGCCATGAGCGCGTAGGCCGCTACGCCAACTGCGGGGATGTTTTCCTCCATCATGATCAGCGTGCCGGGCCACAGCATGGACGTGAAAATACCGGTCAGCACGCAGGCGATCAGCGCAGGCGCAACACCGGGTGAGAATACCACCACCAGGTAACAAACCGCCGCGCCCACCATGCCTACGCACAGCATGCGGAAAATGTTTTTACCGAATTTGGCGTAAGCAATACGGGTCAGGCCCAAAAGAACGGCAAATGCGGCAAGACCGACAAGGTCACCCACCGCCTTGGGAATGTGCAGGGCGTTTTCCATATAGCCGGAGATCCAGTTGGACATGGTGTTCTCGGCGCAGCTGCCAAAGAAGATGCAGGCCACGCAAAGCGCCATGCCGATGACGCGGTGACGGCCGGATCGGGTCTTTTCCTGCTCGACGCTCTTTTGCATATCGGGCATGGGCGAGAGCATAAAGAGCACCGATGCGATAACGGGCAGAGCTGCGAAGAACAGCGTCAGATACATCCAGTTCGCTTGGCCAAGCAGCGCAAAGAATGCAGTGCTGACCACAATGACGAACAGAATGCCGAATGCGTAGAGCGAATGCAGCATGCTCATGTCGCGCTGGGGATTATCCGAGGGGAGCGCCGCAATGGTGGGGGACAGCATGACCTCGGAAAAGCCTGCGGCGATTGAGAAAATGATTGTACCAACCAAGAGCCCCGCATAGGCATATTGCGGCCAGAGGGTGGGCACCAGCGCATAGATCACAAGCCCCAGAGAGGTGATCAGGGGCGTGATACGAACCAAGTGCCTTGGGTTAAAGTTCTTGGCAAAGAACGAGAAGACCAGATCCACCAGCATCTGGGTGCAAAAGTTGGTCAGCACCAGCGTGCCAAGCAGCGTGTAGGAAATGTTATATGGGTCCTGTCCAAACGTCGTAAACAGCAGCGGCGGCAGAACAAAGATCGATGACATGGTGAAATAGGCCGAGTAGCAGGCAAGTTTTGTGCGCTTGAAATGGGGTGACACGGTATCACTCCTCACTTTCCTTGAGTTTTTTTGTCAGCTGAAGCGCCAACGTAAGAGCGCGACGGTACCGCGCGGAGTCGGTGTCGCCGTATTTGTGACCAAGCATGATCCATTCGGCGTATTCGTACAAAAAGAAAAGATCAAGCGCGCGGCGGTAGTCGGCATAGGGGATATCCTTGCGGCTGACCAGCTGATCGTAGTAATAGTCAATGGCAAAGGCGCGATCTGCCTCGGTGATATAGAAGAATGCGTCGGGCGTGTCGTCGGCATCTGCCAGAAGTCTTGCTATGCAGGTGGGGTAGGGGAGAATGCCCGCCACCTCCCAGTCGATCAGGGTCGCGCCCGTGGGCGAGACCAGCGCATTGAAGGGGAGCAGATCGTCGTGGCAGAGCGTGCGGGGCAGACTTTCAAAATGCGAGAGATAAACGGCATAAGCCTGCTCCAGCTCTGCGTTTTGCAGATATTCGCCGCGCGCGCGGCGGGAGGCCAGCGCAACTTGGTAGCCAAAGCCGTTCTCCGTGGGGGTGTCTTGCCAGTATTTGTTTTGTATCTTTGCCAGCGCGTCCAGAATTTTGGTCAGCGACTCGCGCTCAAGATGCATGGCGGGCTCGCCTGCCACCTGCTCCATGAGCAGATAGGTCTCGCCGTCCACCTCTTGGCAACCGTACAGGTGCGGCACGCAGGGGCAATCGGTCAGCAAATGCGAGAAAATCTCGGCCTCGCGACCCTTGGCGCGCTTGAGCACGCGCGGCCCTTGCGCGGTTTGCACCAAGCAAACGTCGTAGGCCTCGCCATCCTCGGCGCAGATATAAAATTGCGGTTTCGTATCCGGCAGGATGCCGAATGCTTGTCGTAAAGAGTCTGTCAGAATCATGTTTTTCCTCGTTTTATAAGAATGCGGCGGCGATGGCTTCGGTATTGTCCTCGGAGTATTCCAGCTCCTCGGAGAGAATGCGCGCGGCCTCGTAAGCGTCGTTACCGTCGCGGATCATACTGCAAAGCAGTCTTTCAAAAAACAGCGCAAGTCCCAAGCGCGTGATGAAATCCTCGGCGTCATAGGCGTCCGAGCAATGGCGGAAGATAAAGTATGCCAGCGCGCGACAAAGGGCAGGCTCGGCCGCGGGCGGCGTGTCAAGCGTTGAGGTGTAGCCCGCAAAGAGCGCGCGGTGCGTCTCGTCCAGATATTCCAATCCGTCCAAAATGGCCTGCCAGGTGCGGTCGGTTTGTGCGGTGGGGCAGATGTCAAAATCCTTGTAAATGCTCTGCAAACGCTCCGCGTAAGGGCGAGTGCTGTCGCAAAGAGTGATGTAGATGTGCTCGCGCAAATCGGTGGCGTCAAAGGCGTCGGAATCGGGCTGCCCCTCAGCCTGCCCGATGGAAATCATGCGGGCAAAGTCGTCCGAGCCCAGTACGATGCGGCAGGCCTCTTCGCAAGAGAGTCCAAGCCCTGCCTCCATGCCATGTGGCGTTTGGTGGTAAAAGCGGGGGTGCTCGCGGCAGATCTCGCAAAGGGACTGCTCGCCGTACGCCGTGATGATACGGCAAAGACCGCGCTCGTCAAGGTGGGGACAGCGATCGTGCGCGGCAAGGGTAAAGTGTGGAGTGTCCAAGCGGTCAATGCTTTGGCGGATGACGCTTGCATACTCGCCGCCCAGCGCGTCGTAGTGCGCAAGCGTGTCCGCGTCCACGTCGATCTCCCAGCCGATACAGCAGCTGTGGCGGCACTTGTCTGCGATGCAGGCGAAATTTTTATAATAAGCAGGGGCGAATAGCTTCATACCGTGTCCTTTCCGTGCCTTGGGATAACTTATTATAGCATACAACACCGCGCAGTTCAAGAGTATTGATGCTTTTCCTTGACAATGGCTCCACTATATAGTATAATGAATATGTAAATACCGTTAAGGAGGACATCATGATGAAAAAAACTGTTTTAGGCCTGCTGCTGATCGCAGCGCTGCTTTGTGCAGCCATTCCTTGCCTGACCATTCCGGCGTCTGCCGAGGACAAGATCGACATGCAGCCCATGTTCGGTCAACCCTTCCAGCCCGAGGGCACGAGCTTTGGGCAGGTCAGCTTTATCGTGCCGGGTGGCACGCAGGGACTGACCAAGGATGCCTGGGATGACAATATTGATCACAACACCGACCTGATCCTGGTTTCCTTTGTCAAGGACGGCGTGGCGTATGAGAATATGACCATCCGCCAGGTCAAGGCACAGTTTGGTGATCTGGCACTCAAGCGCACCTGTTATACCTATGAAAGCGCCCCCGACGGCTCTCTGTATCTCAATCTGAGATTCCACATGGATGATCACGACACGCTCAAGCCCTCGGATTTCACGGCTATCACGGTCAAGGCCGGCTTTGTGTGGTGCGCGGGTTCTCCCACCGGGATCACCAACGAGGTGCCCTCTCTGACGCTGGATCACGACGTATCCTACCCGGTCAATGCAACGGCGGGCATTACCGGCGTGCAGACGGGGCCGATGGCAGGTGTGGACGGTGCGCTTCGCATTAATTTCGAGCGAAACGACAGCGAAAGCCTCAAGGCCATCTCAACCGTTGATCTTTGTCCCTCGGCCATCCCCGGTAAGACGCTGGGCGATCTGGTTACGATCAACGGTGAAACTGTCACCTCGTTGGTCGCAAAGGGCAACGTGGCACGGCTTTGCTTTTACGGCGATACCCTGATCTTCCACATTGACGATCCTGCATATCTTGCCGCGCTCAAGGAGCAGGAATATGAGATCGTGATCCTGCCCGGCTTCCGTTGGATGAACTGGCATCAGGACGACTGGGGCAACTGGGCCGGTACAAATAAGGACAACTATACGCCCGTGGACGGCACGCTGGTGCTACAGCCCATTTCCTTTACAGTCAATACAGCGGACGAGGTCTGCATCAAGACCGACGGTATAGAGGTGCTGCCCGGATATAAGGACACGTACTACGTGGGAGAGCGCATTGACATGAAGACGCTGGTCGTGCGCATCAATTACGTCAGCGGCGGTAGCCTTGAGATGATGCTGACTGAGGATATGATCAGCTATGATTTCTCGCAGGCAGGGCAGGCAACCGTCACCGTGGAATACGATGGCATGCAAACCACGTTTACGGTCACGGTACTGCCCGCGCCCGAATCCGACTCGGATACGACCGAGCCGGATACGACCGAGTCGGATACGACTGAGCAGCCTGCGACCGAGCCGGAATCCACTCAGCCTGCGCAAAGCGAACCCTCCGACCTTGATCCGGAGCCCGCAATTGACAACGAGGGCTGCGGCGCCGTGCTGCTGCCCACCTCGCTGATCCTGTTTGCTGCAGCCGTATTCACGCTGAGAAAAAAGAAAGACTGATATGAAAGACACGATCAAAATATTGGCTGCTTTGTTGGCAGCTCTGATGCTGGCATCTGCGCTGGCAGCATGCACGCCCGATGACCCGGGTGAGCAGGGAGGGGTGCAGGATACGACCGCGCCCGAAAGCGAAAGTGAAAGCGAAACCGAGCCGGACGATACCCCCACCGTACAGCGCGTGCCGGATGAGCGAGAGCTGACCGATGCGCAGTACAGCGTGCTGAATATCGTGGGCACGGATGATTTCGGCCGCGTGATCCTGCCGGTGGACGGCAAGGTCAATTCCGACCGCTATGTCGGCATGTTCTATTTTCTGACGCTGGGTCAGCATGCCAACCATACCGGCATTTACGATATCAACAAGATCACCTACGAGGGCACTTATAATAAGGCCTTTACCGAGTATAACACGCCCATCACGCCCGTTGGCTCCGCACATTTCTGGGGCGAGCCGGTATGGGGATATTATAACAGCGAGGATCCGTGGGTCATGCGCAAGCAGATCGAAATGCTGACCATGGCGGGTGTGGATTTTCTGGTGCTGGACACTACCAATAACGTGCTGTATGAAAACGTGACGGCGACGCTGTTCGAGCTGCTGCTGGAGTATCAGAGTGCAGGCTGGGACGTGCCGAAGGTCGTATATTATCTTGGTAAGCACGACGTTGGTGCTGATGCAAACGTATTCAAGCAGGTGTATAACATTTTCTATGCAAACGATACCTACAAGAGTCTTTGGTTCTGTCCGAATGATCCCGAAAAGCCCATGATCATCGCGCCCGATAACGTCATCGCGCGCTTCAAGAGCTCCTCCGATGCAGAGGAAAAGGGCTTTGCCGAGTTCTTTGACTACCGCGTCACGCAATGGCCCACCGCCGCACCGGTCAACGAGCCGGTGTATGAGTACGGCGCACCCTGGATCGAATTCGAGCTGCCGCAGAGAATCCAGGAGGGATGGATCAACGTGTCGATCGCACAGCACGTGACGGTTTGCATGACCGATACCAAAAATTCGCGCGGCCGCGGATGGCATCCCACCGCGCTTAAGAAGGGCAAGTGGAAGGGCGAGAACGACCATGAAAACTGGCGTCAGAACCTCAATTTCCAGGCGCAATGGAACACCGTGCTGGAAATGACCCCCGAGCAAAGAGCCACCGATGCAAGATTTGTATTCCTGACCGGCTGGAACGAGTGGGTTGCCGAAAAGCTCCGCGGTGGTAACAACGATTACTTTACCGTGGACACCTTTAATGCCGAGTATTCCCGTGATATCGAGCCCTCGCGCTCCTCGGGCATGAAGGACTACGCATATTTCCAGACGATCATGAATATCCACGCGGACAACTTTGCCCCCGCCGTGCATTACGAATATCCCGCCACCACGCCCGATATTTCGGGGGACGATGCCGTATGGGCAAGCGCTCCCACCTACCGTGACTTTACGGGTGAGTGTGCCGACCGTAATTTCAAGGCCATGGCAGGAGACATTGTATACAAGGACACCACCGGCAGAAATGATATTGATACGATCAGCATCCTGCGCGACGAGCAGTATCTGTATTTCCGCGTGATGTGCGCCGAGGATATCACCGCGCACGTGGCAGGGGACGAGGGCTGGATGAACATCTGGCTCAAGACCGCGAATGCGGGCGACGAGTTGTTCTGCGGCTACGAGTACGTGATCAACCGCCAAGTCAGCGGTAATCAAAGCGAGATTATTGCTGCCAATGGCGAGAGCGTAGGCAAAGCCGACGTCAACGTGTACGGCAAGGTCATGATCGTGCGCATCCCGCTTGACGCGATCGGACTGGATCAGAACAATTATCAGATCGAATTCAAGGTGACCGATAACGTACAGGATATGGAGAACGATCCGCTCAACCTGTACTCCACCGGTGACGCCGCGCCTATCGGAAGCCTGAATTTCAGCTATGGTTATTAAAAAATAAGAATGCTGAGCCAATTTGGCTCAGCATTCTTTGTTTAGTTAATGATTTCGTCAGTTTGCACGTTGCCCTTATCGTCGTTGAAGATCACGCGCTTGGTGCCGTCCTCGTAAAGCGTCACGCCGCAGCCGATAAAGCCGTTTCCGTTTTGGCGGTCAAAGATGGGCTTTGAGCCGATGATAGCAGTGCAGGGCTGACCCTGGTGGTCAAAGTGTCCGCCAATGGGGCAGATCTCCACTCTGTGGTGGTGGCCGTAGAGCAGCAGATCCGGCTTCATCTGCCCGACAAGGCGTGTCCATTCGCCGTAAAGCGTCTGCTCAATGTCAAAGGGCGGCTGCTGAATGTGGGTAAAGCCGATGTGAGAGATCACCAATCTGTACTTGACGCCGGGCGCGTCAAATTCCTTGTCGGCGTTGGCGATCACCTGCTTTAAGTATTCGGTTTCTTCCAGCCTGAATTGATGGAAACAGATGGTGTGGCCGTATTCGATATTGGTGTCGGGCTTGTCCTCGCCGCAGTCCATCAAAAGCCCCCACACACAGCCTGCGCGGAAGGTGTAGTAGGTCTTGCCGTCCTTGATCGGGATATAGTTTGGCATATCCTCGGCGTGAATGCCGCGGGTGTCGTGGTTGCCGCGGGCAAAGACCACGGGGCAACGGCCGCCGGTAATGCCGGCTGCAATCTCGCAGATGGCGTTGAAATTCTTTACGTCGCCGCTGTGGTTGGGAATGTCACCGTTGAGCACCAGCAGATCGAGGTCGTCGCCGAAATACTGTCCCGCTGCCACCGGCTCGGCCACCAGATTGTGCGCGTCCGAGACGTGATAGAGGTTGATGCTGCCGCTGTCCTTGACGGGACGGAAGGGAACCGTCAGCTCCCGCTCGTCCTCGGAGGTGGGGTAGTAGGGAGCGCGGTCGATCATCTTACGGTACACAACCGTGTATTCCTTGGCCGCGTCCAGCACCGACATGGGGAGTCGGATGCGGTGCATGTTGGTGTTTGAGCGAAGGATGCCGTTGCAATGGTCGTAGTAAACGTGCTCGCCCACCTTGACCCATACGATCACCTCGGCGTCAAACGGCACGAAAATGTGGTATTCGTCACCTACGGCAAAAACCGTGGGCATAGTCAGCATGTATTCGGGAAGTCTGGGAGTTGTCATGGAGATACCGCCTTTTGTATGTTAGTATTGTCCGTACTTGTGCACTGCGCGATACATCGCAAGCACGTTTTCCACGGGGGAGTTGTCCT
>JAZULL010000004.1:0-10588 GCA_045603085.1 Eubacteriales bacterium
GCGCGCCGCGAGGAGGTGGAGCATGCCATGGAGGAGGGTGTGGAATTTTTGCTTCTGCAAAGTCCCGTCGAGATCCACGGCTACAGCAACCCCGAGAATCCCCGTGACCCCTACAACGGCTTTGTGGACGGCATGACCTGCATTCGCATGGAGCTGGGCGAGCCGGACGAAAGAGGCCGCCGCAGACCTGTTGCGATCCCCGGCTCGGAGCACCGCCTGGACGTGGACTGCGTGATCATGGCCATCGGAACTTCGCCAAATCCCTTGCTGACCTCTGTCACCGAGGGACTGGAAACAACCGGGCGCGGTTGTATCGTCACAGAGCAGAGTACGGGGCACACGTCGCTGGACGGCGTATGGGCGGGCGGCGATGCCGTGACCGGTGCCGCAACCGTCATTCTTGCAATGGGGGCGGGAAAACTTGCCGCGAAATCGATCCATGAGAGTCTTTGCGACAAAAAGAACTGAATTTCTGCAAGAAAAATAAAAAAAGTTGCAAAAAACTATTGCATTCTGTGGGCGACAGGTGTATAATGTTTCCATATTGATTTTTTCCCGAAAAGGAGATTTTACTATGTCTTACGTAGATGAAATTATTGACAAAGTAGTCGCCGCCAATCCCGGCGAGCCCGAGTTCCACCAGACCGTCAAGGAGGTTCTTGACTCCCTGCGTCCCGTGGTTGAGGCCAATGAAGAAAAGTATCGCAGAGAGGCGCTCTTGGAGCGCATGGTCATTCCGGAGCGCATTATCATGTTCCGCGTTCCGTGGGTGGATGACAAGGGTCAGGCTCAGGTCAACACCGGCTACCGCGTACAGTTCAACGGCGCGATCGGCCCTTACAAGGGTGGTCTGCGTTTCCATCCTTCCGTAAACCTCTCCATTATCAAGTTCCTCGGCTTTGAGCAGACCTTCAAGAACTCTCTGACCGGCCTGCCCATGGGCGGCGGTAAGGGCGGCTCCGACTTTGACCCCAGAGGCAAGTCCGACCGCGAGATCATGGCCTTCTGCCAGAGCTTCATGAGTGAGCTGTTCCGTCACGTAGGCCCCGATACCGACGTTCCCGCAGGTGACATCGGCGTTGGCGCACGCGAGGTGGGTTACATGTACGGCCAGTATAAGAGACTGGTCAACCGTTACGAGGGCGTTCTGACCGGTAAGGGTCGCGCTTACGGCGGTTCTCTGATCCGTCCCGAGGCAACCGGCTTTGGCGCGGTTTACTACACCGTTGAAATGCTCAAGTATCTGGGTGAGGACATCAAGGGCAAGACCTTTGCCGTTTCCGGCTTCGGTAACGTTGCGTGGGGTACTGTCAAGAAGGTCACCGAGCTTGGCGGTAAGGTCGTCACCATTTCGGGTCCCGACGGCTACGTTTACGATCCCGACGGTATTTGTACCGAGGAAAAGATCGCCTACATGCTTGAAATGCGCGCCTCCGGCCGCGACAAGGTGCAGGATTATGCCGATAAGTTTGGCGTACAGTTCTTTGCGGGCAAGCGTCCTTGGGAGCAGAAGGTTGATATCGTCATGCCTTGTGCAACCCAGAACGAGGTCAATCTGCACAACGCCAAGGACATTGTTGCAAACGGCGTTAAGTACTACGTAGAGGTTTCCAACATGCCCACCACCGCAGAGGCTTTCGAGTACCTCAAGGAAAACGGCGTGGTCGTAGCACCCTCCAAGGCAGTTAACGCAGGTGGCGTGGCAGTTTCGGGCCTGGAAATGAGCCAGAACTCCATGAGATACTCCTGGACCGCTGAAGAGGTTGACGCTAAGCTGCATCAGATCATGTCCGATATCTTCAACAACTCGGTAGCCGCCGCTAAGAAGTACGGCATGGAGGGCGACCTGGTTGCCGGCGCGAACATCGCAGGCTTTGAAAAGGTTGCAGATGCAATGCTGGCACAGGGAATTGTCTGATCAAAACGTAAAAAATCGCACGGTCACCCCAAAGGGTGGCCGTGTTTTTGTGTCGTATTTTTCCTTGACACAACTTTTCCTTGGTGGTATAATATATCATGGAAGATTATGTGAAAGGAGAACGCGTATGCAAGCAATTGATAAGCAATACAGACGGCTTACGCTCAGGCTGGGCTTTAGCCTTTTGCTGCTGTTTCTTTTGCTGCAGGCCGGCATGACAGGCCTTGTGTTTGTGAAAAACGTGCTGGCATCCCATCTGTCTCCCGCGCTGGGCAACGGCGTTTATTGGGGGCTTTACAGCCTTGCATATCTGCTTTGCTTCCTGATCCCCATTCCGTTCTTTAAGCTGTTGTCGCTCCGTTCACAGAATCAGCCCATTTTCTTTGAGCTGAGGCTGCCGCGCGGCTTTTTGCCGCTGTGCGTGGCCATGATGGGTGCTGTGACACTCGTTTCCTATATCAACGCGCTGCTGGTCGCGCCGTTTGGCGGGCAGGGAACGGCTGAGCCTTTGCTGAACCTTCTGCAAAACGGCGAGCCCTACGTGATCGCGGCGGTGTTTATCATGCTGGTCATTGTGCCGCCTATATGCGAGGAGCTGCTGTTCCGCGGCTTGGTGCTTGGAAATCTGTTGCCGTATGGGCGAGGCGTGGCCATTTTCGGCTCTGCCTTGCTGTTTGCGGCCATGCATCAGAATTTTTCGCAGCTTTTATATGCATTCGTGGCAGGAATTCTGCTGGGACTGCTGTACGAAAGAAGCCGCTCGATCTGGCCGTGCATGCTGTTCCACATGCTCAATAACCTTTGGTCGTTTGTGTCCTTGATGATCTACGTCCGCATGCCGGACGAGGAAAAGGCGGGCTGGCTGGTGCTGGGGCTGAACGGCATATTGATCCTTGGCGGTGCCATCTGCGCGCTGCTGGTGCTGCTGGTGCGTGTGATTCTTTCCAAAAAGCCCGAGGCAACCGAGGCGGCGTACAAGCCTGCCCATCCCATCCGTGACTTTTTCTCCCCGAGCATGATCGTATTTTTGATCGTGGGCGTGGGAATGGCTGTTTTAAATCTGATTTTGGGAGCTTGAGTTATGACAGATATGGAATTTATGAATCGGGCGCTGGCGCTGGCCAAAGAGGGCGCGGCGCTTGGCGAGGTGCCCGTGGGTGCTGTGGTGGTCAAGGACGGAGAGGTCATTGCCGCGGCACACAACGAGCGCGAGATTCTGCCCGACGCCACGGCGCACGCCGAGGTGCTGGCAATCCGTCGCGCTTGCGCGGCGCTGGGGACCAACCGACTTTCGGGTTGCACGTTGTACGTCACGCTTGAGCCCTGTCCCATGTGCGCGGGCGCTTTGGTGAACGCGCGCATAGAGCGCGTGGTGTTTGGGGCGTATGACGCGCGCGGCGGTGCTTGCGGCAGCCTTTTGCGTATTCAGCAGTATCCGCTGTACTATATGCCCGCATTTGAGGGCGGCGTCATGGAGGCCGAATGTGCAGGGGTGCTGACCGGATTTTTTAAGAAGAAAAGATAATTTACGAAAGGAGAAAACGGTATGATTCTGATACTTGCCGAAAAGCCAAGTCTTGGCAGAAATATTGCCGCCGCCATTGAGCAGATTCCCGGAAACGTCCGCATGAGCAAGCGAGACGGCTATCTGGAAGGAAACGGCTACGTGGTTTCCTGGGCATTCGGTCATCTGTTTTCTCTGGCCGACGTGGAATATTATTCGCCCAGCCCCGACGGACGCTGGAGCATGGAAAATCTCCCCTGCTTTCCCACCGAATTTCATTTTGAGCTCAGGAAGGGAAGCGATAAGCGCGTGGACAGCGGCGTGGTCAGGCAATTCGAGACCATCCGTGCGCTGTGCAACCGTCCCGACGTGGATACGGTCGTCAACGCGGGCGACGCCGACCGCGAGGGTGAGATCATCATCCGCCTGTGCATTCAGAATGCGCTGGCAAGTCCCAAGGCGCTCAAAAGACTTTGGCTGCCCGACCAGACCCCCGAGACGGTCATTGCCGCTCTTGCCGATCTTGGCGACGCGGCAAGCTACGATAACCTTGCGGGCGAGGGCTTTGCCCGCACCTATATCGATTGGCTGTACGGCGTCAATCTGACCCGCTACGCCACACTCAAGTGCGGCTCTCTGATGCGCGTGGGGCGTGTTATCGTGCCCATCGTGCGCGCCATTTACGAGCGCGATATGGCCATCAAGAACTTTGTGCCGGGTAAATACTGCGTCATTGCCAGCAAGGAGAAAACAAACGGTGAGGTAGTCGAGCTGGTGGGCAAGACCAAGTTTAAGCCCGAGGAATACGGTAAGGCCGAGCAGCTTTGCCGCGCCTATAACGAGGCCGACGCGGTGGTGACCGCGGTCAAGCGCAAAAAGGACACCATCATGCCGGGTAAGCTGTATTCGCTTTCCAAGCTGCAGAGTACCTTGGCAAAGAAATATAAAATGCCCATGAAGGACAGTCTGGAGATCGTCCAGAAGCTGTACGAGCAGGGATATCTGACCTATCCCAGAACCAACTCCGAGTATCTGGCCACCGCCGAGAAGGACAAGGTCAAAAAGATCCTTGCGGGCATTGGCAAGCTGGGCTATCCCGTGACCTTCAAGGACAGCAAAAAGATCTTTGACGACGCAAAGATCGAGTCACACTCTGCCATCACCCCGACCTATAAGATCCCCGAGAAGGGACGGTTGAGCGAGGCCGAGACGCAGGTGTATTCCACCGTGTTCCGCCGCTTTGTGGCGGTATTCTGCGCCAAGGATTGCTTGGCCGAGAAAACCGAGATCACGGTCAAGGTGGGGGATTATGAGGAATTCTCTCTCAAGGGCACGGTCATTCTCGAGCCGGGCTGGATGAAATACGACGACGGCGGCACCAAGGACAAGGTGCTCCCCAGGCTGGAGAAGGGTGACAAGGTCAACCATATCTTCAAGCCAACCGAAAAGGAGACCTCTCCCCCCAAGCATTATACCACCGAAACGCTTCTGAATTACCTGAAAAACCCCTTCCGCGAGGAAAAGGCGGCGGATGACGCCGAGGCCGCGCAGATGGCGGACAGCATGGGCGTCAACGACGCGGCCGAGTATAAGGCCATGCTGGAGGGCGTTGAGCTGGGAACCGAGGCTACGCGCACGGGTATCATCGATAATGCGCGCAATTCGGGCTATATCCAGCTCAAAAAGGACGTGTATACCATCCTGCCGGGCGGCATTTATCTGGTCGAGTCGTTGGATCACATGGGTATCGGCATGGATAAATACAAGACCTGCGAAATGGGTCGCGCGCTCAAGCAGGTGTTCCGAGGACAGTCCACCATTGGACAGGCTGTGGGGCTTGCGCAGCGCGAGATCGGTGAGATCTTCAATGCCCAACACAAGAGTGTGGGTGGCGAGAACGATATCGGTATGTTTGGCGACCACATCGGCCGGTGCCCCATGTGCGGCAAGGAGATCATTCGCGGCAAATACGGATATATCTGCACAGGATATAAAGAGGGTTGCCCGTTCAATATCCGTACCTATATCTGCGGCAGGGCGATTTCGATCGGACTTGCCAAGCAGCTGATCGCCACGGGTGAGACCGAGGTGCTGGACGGCTTTGTATCTCAGAAGTCGGGCAAGAGCTTCTCGGCCAAGCTCAAAATGAAGGATGGCAAAACCACCTTTGTCTTTGCGGATACCCCCCGTCAGCCCAAGGAGGGCGCGGCATCGGGCGGCACTTGGGCAGATCCGTCCGGCGAATTCCCGCCCACCCCGGAGGAGCCTCCGGCATGGCTTAAATAAACCACAAAAAAGGAGCTCCCTATGTCTATTATCTTAATCGGTATGCCGTCGTGCGGAAAGAGCACGCTTGGCGTACTGCTTGCTAAAAAATTGGGGTTGGAATTTATAGATTCCGACCTGCTGATCCAGAAAAAGCACGGAAAGCTGCTGCATCAGCTGATCGCCGAGCAGGGAAACGACGTGTTTTTGTCGCTTGAGGCAGATGTCAATTGCGGCATTGACGCCACCGATGCGGTGATCGCCACGGGCGGCAGTGCGGTGTATAGTGAGGCCGCTATGGCGCACCTGAAAACTCTTGGTAAGATCGTGTATATCCATATCTCCTACGAGGAAATGGAAAGCCGACTTGGAGATTACGCCCACCGCGGCGTCATCATGCCGGATGGCTTTACCCTGCATGACCTCTACGAGCAACGCCGCGCTCTCTACGAGCGTTACGCCGACGTCACGGTCTCGGGCGAGGGCGGTATGCCCGCCGCGATCGAGCGGATCGCACAGGCATTATAATTTGAATAAATAGCATCGGCCTGCCACATGGCAGGCCGATGCTATTTGTATTTCGAGATGAGTGTACCCAAAAGATGCGGAAATTTTTTCAAAAAAGGGCTTGACAAAGTGTCGTTGACATGATATAATCATCACAACATATAAAGCGGTCTCATGAACGCGACGCGCAATCGACTGAAGAGAAGGAGGAAAAGAATATGAAGAAGTATCAGTTTGTATTTGCAGCATGTATTTTGCTTTCGCTCATGCTTTGCTTAGGTGCCTGCGACGGACAAGTTGGTCCGCAGGGATTGCCCGGTGCTGAAGGTGCCACAGGGGTACCCGGCTCTGATGGAGTTGACGGTAAGGACGGTGTAAGCGTTGCAAACGTTTATATTGGAGAGGATGGTCATCTTTACGTAGTACTTTCCGACGCCCGAATTATTGATGCGGGTTGTATCAATAACCAGAGCTCTGACGATCAAAACGGTAATGATCAGACCGATGAAGGCAAGACCCCGTCTGTTTCCTATACCGAACCCACCATCGTGATCTCGAACCTGAGTGCTGAGCCGGGAGAGGTCGTAGAAGTCCCCGTATATATCATTAACAATCCGGGTATTGCAGGCGGAACATTGACCGTGTCGTACGGCCCGTCGCTGGAGCTGATCGATGTAGCATACGGTGAAGTATTTGACGTTCTGGATCATACTGATCCTGCCAGTTTGGTAAGCGGTTTATGCCGACTGAACGTTGACAGCCTTAACAGCAGTGCCAACGGCGACGGTTGCATTGCTAAGTTTACCTTCCGTATCAAGGAAGATGCATTTGCCGGTAATATGCAGGAGGTATCCTTGAGTTATACAGAAGGCGATATCTACTCTGCTGATCTGAATGACGTATATTTGAACGTTGTTAACGGATACGTTGAAGTGGTACGGTAAATTACAATTCGAAAATATTTTTAAGGAGGAAAAAGCTATGAAACGCACTCTTTCTTTTGTCGCATTTGCCCTTTCGTTCATTATGCTCTTCTCTTGTGTTCCGATGACCGGATTCGCAACACAAATTCAGGCAGAGCAGAGCACCCCCACGCAGCCTCTTATTATTTACTTTGAGAGTGCGTTTGCCCGTCGCGGTGAAACCGTGGACGTCAAGCTTTGCATCCGAGAGAATCCCGGCATTGCAGGCGCTACGATTTCGGTAAGCTATGATGATCAGCTTGAACTGGTTAGCATCAATGAAGACGGCGTTTTTGAGCCTCTTGATTTCACCGCTCCCGAAGTGCTTACCAATCCCGTTGTGTTCAATTGGGATACCCTTTCCGAAGAGGTGTCCGAGGACGGCATGATCATGGTATTGACCTTCCGAGTCGATCAGGATGCTGATATCGAGTCACTCTTGAATATCGATGTTGTGTGCAAAGACGGCGATGTCTTCAACAACAAGCTGGAAACCATGGAAGTAACTGCGGTTGATGCAACCGTCAGAGTTATCGACTATATCCCTGCTGATATCAACGGTGACGGCGTTCTCAACGGCAAGGACGTCACACTGCTCAGACGTTTCAACGCAAATTATGCAGTAGATATTCTCGCCAAGGCTGCCGATGTGAACGGCGATGATGTCATCAATAACAAAGATGTCACCCTGATCCGCAGAAAGTTGGCCGGTTGGGACGTAGTTCTGCTCCCCAGTAAGTATGTTTGCAATCATTCTCTGAAGCACGTTGAAGCGGTTGATAGAACTTGCACTGAGGATGGTCACATTGAGTATTGGATTTGCAGTGAATGCGAAGTCGTATATTCGGATGTTGACGCCGGTAATGAGATTTCAATCCGGGATACCGTGATCGGTGCAAACGGTCATACTCCTATTGTTCTTCCTGCCGTTTCGCCCGATTACACCAACACCGGTCTGACCGAGGGCGAATACTGCGGAACCTGCAAGGACATTCTGGTAGAACAGAAGGTCATTCCCGCACTTGAACCCGAATATTTCAACATTACTTACTCTAACCTCTGCGGCGTTGAAAGTCCTACTTTGACCAGATATGCATCTCACCTTGGTGTGAAGGATACAGAGATGCCTACCCTTCATAGAGAAGGATACGTGTTTGACGGTTTCTATACCGCAATTGAGGGCGGTGAACGCGTTTTCGACATTCCCGCGGGCTATTCCCAGAACCTTCATCTGTATGCAAGATGGAGTAAACCCATCCAGTATACCATTACTTATAGGGATGCACCGATCAATAACGCCAACCCTTCTATGTACACCGTGGAACAGAGCGTTATGCTGGCAGCTCCCCAGTGGCAGGGCCTCTCCTTTGCATATTGGACCGATGCCAAAGGTAATATTGTGGATAGAATCCCTGAAGGAACCACCGGAGCGATCGAGCTGACCGCGCATTGGAGAACGGTAGAAAACCTCGCGATTCCCAATGAGAGCGATGATTTTCTGGTCGTATATGACGAGACTTCTGAGCGTTATCACTTCATCTATAAAATGGGTGACATCAAAAACGTGGTTCTTGATCGACTGTACTCCTACAAGTACGATGGCTCGACCCAGTTCAAGTATTCCCTTGAGAGAACCGTGCGCGTTGAGCAGGGAGCTGCTACCAGCGTAGCGCAGACCATCGTGCATTCGATGACGCAGACGAATGACTGGGCAGAAACGACCGAAAAGGTTCGCGCGCACTCTGTCTCCAAGAGCGCAGAGTACACCAAGTGCCCCGAGCTCGAATTCGCCGGCATTAAGGCTAAGGCATACGAAGCATCGATAAGTCGGAATCGGATTGATATGAATAGCTATAGTGAGATCTACTATAACGGTTCCTCGACGGAGATTGGTGATGAACAGTCCACCTCGATTTCTTCGATACTTTCTTACGTACACGATACCAGCACGACCGTCAAGAAGGAAATCGTTCTGGATCCTTCTAATTCTCGCGAAGGTCAGTACAATTACGTTTATGCAGCCGACATTGCTATCTATGCAGTTGTAACGTACGATCCTTCCAACGGACAGTACTATGTAGACAATTACTCCATGGTGTATGATATCTTTGAAACCACCATTTTCGAGGTTCTGCCTGAGTACAATTCCGTAGATATTCTTCCCAATGATCCCTTCACGTTTGATGTCCCCGTTGATCAGATGGCAGACTATGTGAATAATTCTTACTACGTATTCTACGATGCTAACGGCGGTGACGGTGATCAGATGCCCATGTCTACGCTGAAGCATGGCGAGGATCAGACCATACTGCCCAACCAGTATGTTCGTGATGCTTTTGAATTCGTTGGATGGGCTATCGAAGGTCGCGAGGGTTTGATCCCCGATGGTGCGCAGATCCGCGATTTTTGCGACAGAGGCGAGACGGTTACCTTGAAGGCCCAGTGGGTGGCAATTCCTTATACGCTGAGTTTCGAAGAGGGCATTAACTACTCTGTTGTAGTTGAGAGAATCGCTTCCCCCAACGTTGGCGCTCATACCGGTAAGCTTGAGAGCGGCGACGTTATTTACCTGGGCGACCAGTTGCAGATTATCTACGTTGCGACTACCGGTCATTCGATTCAGGAATGCGGTGCTACCCAGATTACCGTTACCGGTGACGTTGCCGGCTCGGATGTCTATGCTGTGGCAACCGTAAACAATTACGTCATTCAGTACGTTGCAAATGGCGGATCGGGCGAGATGTCCAATATGACTTGCGTATACGGCAGCTCCTTCACTCTTGATCCCTGCGGTTTCAGCAAAAAGGGCTGGATTTTTGCGGGTTGGGCAGACGAGAACGGCAATATTTATTCCGATCAGGCAAGTGTAAGCAATTTGACCGCTGAAAAGGATGGCTACGTCAAGCTCTATGCACAGTGGGAACTGGATACTGTGTACACCGCAAATCTTGGCACGCAATTCGGCTCTTTGAAGGTCACCAGCTTGAACTGGAAGGGCTATTCCATGAATATCGCTTCCTTGATGGACCTTGAATATCTTGCTCAGCATGGTTATAAGGCAACCGTGACCGTGACTTATGATATTGGACATATCGCTGGAAAATGCAAGGCATATTTCGTTCTTAAAACCGGTACGGGGGTTTCTGACGGAAGCTTGAAGGGCGCTGTTGAGGAATACGAATCCTCCAAGACCACCGTTAACGGTTCCAAGCCCGGTCAGAGCTATACTACGGACAAGGTTACCACCCAAGACCTGAATTCTCGCGGTTACCTGGCAATTTACTTCGATGCAGCCGGCATGAATATTTTCGACGCAGGCAAAAACTCCTACTATGTGAACAACCTGGTCGTTACGGTACGTTTCACTAAGTAAGACAGTAGATTGATTCTCCGAAATTTCATAACCGCCCCCGAGCACGTGCTCGGGGGCGG
>JAZULL010000005.1:0-2333 GCA_045603085.1 Eubacteriales bacterium
CTTCTCGCAAAAGCTCTCTAAGGTCAGCGCGGGATCGTGCGCGGGGGCTGTGTAGTGTGCCATGATGCGGTCGGTCTGCGCCAGCATGAAAAATCTGCTCTCTCCCTCCGCTCTTTCGGGCTGACCCGGAGCAGAGCCGCCGCCCGTCGATGCAACCGCACCCTTGGGAGAATCCTTGGGCGGGTCCTTCTTGCCGTCCAGCCGGACACTGAGCTTGGCCTCGGGAGTGGCTTGGATCTTGATCGTCTTTTTGTTCTTCTTGGCGATCGAAATTGTCAGCGCCGCAAGACACACGGGCAGCATAAGCGCCAGAATGCCCACGATCAGCACGGTCTCAGACGGAATGAAGGCACTGTCCATCGGCAGTC
The DNA here is from genome assembly GCA_045603085.1 of Eubacteriales bacterium. GTDB lineage: Bacteria > Bacillota > Clostridia > Oscillospirales > CAG-272 > SVQP01. The sequence goes on from JAZULL010000005.1 coordinate 369, forward strand.
CCCCATTCGCACCGGCTAAGAAGATGGCCGCCACGGTCAATAGCCCAAATGCCAGAATCAGCACCAAGAGCACGATATATTTGGTTTTTGGGTTTTTCTTTTTCATATCAAACCTCAAGTCTTATCTCTGATCATTGTCCTTTGATTTTTTATTCGACCAAAGGATCTCCTTACGGATACGGCGCTTGGTCTTTTTCCAGTTCTCGTCAAACATGTTGTTGAACCACACGTATTCGCGCTCCAGCTGTGCATTGTACTCGCGCGAGGTGGTATCCTCGGTGGGTGTCTGGCCAACGCGGTATTCCAGCGCATGCACGCGCGCCTGCAGGCCGGTTTTCTCCTGCTCGTCGGCCTCGTGCCTCTGCTCAGCCGCCGCCAGCTCGGCATCCTTATCTGCCAATTTCTGCTCGTAAGATGCCGAGAGCTGCTCCTGCTTGGCCGCAAAGTGTCGGTCGCATTGCGCATAATACGCCGCGGTCAGCTTTTGCGCCTCGCGCTCAATGGAATTCTGCAGCACCTCGGCAGCGGCGCGGAGCTGCCCTGCGTTCTCCTCCAGCAAGCGGTTCTGCTCCTCCAGCGCCAGCAAATACTCCTGCATGGCCTCGGGGCTCTCACCTGCACGGGCGCGAAGCTGCTCCAATCGCTCTTTTCTCTGTTCCTCGCCTCGCGCTCGCGCGGCCATTTCGTCGGCAAGATACCTCTGCTCCAGCACGTCCTCAATGCCGTTGCCGTGCTTGTATACCAGATACGAGATCATAGGAACGAGCTCGTCGATCTCACTCTCCAGCGCGTCCTCAAACGGCTCTTGCTCACAGCCCAGCTTCTCGATGCGATAGCCGTCGCCCACGTATGCCACCAGATAATCGTACAGCTCCACGGCATATTTGAAGTTGTTGTCCATACGGAGCACGTTGGTTCTTGTGATGGGCGGCGAGATCAGAGGTGCCTTGGACACCTCTCTCATCAGGGGGGTCATCATAAACGTATTGATCATGACACGGATGGCCTCGACACGCGAGAGCATCTCGCTCTCACGGTTTTGCGCATCGGCATAGGGGTCGGTCTTGGATTTTTCGTCAAAGCGGATCTCCAGCTCCAGCGTTCTCTTTCCCATATTGACGCGCTTGCGGGTCTGCAAGCTTGCCTTATAGGAAGTGCCCAGCTCGGCAATCTTGGAATAACGGCTTTCCACAAAGTCGTTCATAAAGGTCAGCAGCAGATACAGAAATCTGTTCTCGTAGACCAGATAGTTGCTTTGGTTTTCGGTGATAAAGATCTTGTCGGGGATCAGCATCTCGTCCTCCTCGGGGACGTGCGTGATCATCTCGCTGTGGCGTGCCAAGTGCTCGACCGAATCGCGCGACACCTTTTTGGCCTTGCCGATATCCACGGTCTCGCCCTCGCGACGGATAAACTGTCTCTCCTCCTTGATGGCTCTCTCCACATAAGGCAGATGTGACTCGATATACGCTACCCAGTCTTCCTCAATATGGCACACCATGCGCTCCACGCACATGCGGTCCGCGCTCGTATCGGCACGCTTGACCGCCGCGCTCAGACGGCGACATTGGTCGTTGGCGGCACTGCTCTTTTTGATCTGCCGCAACGCGCGATAGTAGATATCCAGCTCTTTCATGGGTCAGCGTTCCTTTCCATAGAAAATGCGAATGTAAAAAATCAACTTACGCCGCGCGCTCAAATCTGCGCAGATACTCCTTGCACAGCTTCATGCGGTCGTAGCCAAACAGCTCGTCAAGGTAATTGCACAGCTCCTGCACGCTGTTGCGTACGTAAATGGGGTTCTGCGCCTCCAGCTTGCGAAAGATCTTCTTGGACAGAATATCGTCCAGCGCGTCCAGCTCGTCGCCGCCGCAGGCCAGATATACGGGAATATACTGTCTGATCTGCTTCATGATTCTGTTACCAAACGTGATCTTGAATTTATCGATCATGTAAGAGTCCAAC
>JAZULL010000006.1:0-11578 GCA_045603085.1 Eubacteriales bacterium
AAAGGCAAACCAATATACACTCTCACGGGGACTTGCCGCAGAGAAATTTCCGATCACCGGGCGCACCACAGAATGCAAGGCGACGGCGATCTTACGATCGTCGAGCCGCATTCGAGGAGCAACACAGTGATCGGGAATTTATCAAAGGCAAACCAATATACACTCTCACGGGGACTTGCCGCAGAGAAATTTCCGATCACCAGGCGCACCGCAGAATGCAAGGCGACGGCGATCTTACGATCGTCGAGCTGCATTCGAGGAGCAACGCAGTGATCGGGAATTTATCAAAGGCAAACAAAAAAGAGCGGACGGAGTGTCTTTCACGACACTCCGTCCGCTCTTTGACCGGTCAGCTTTGAATATCAGATATAAACGAAGATTCTATATGTTCCTGTTTAATAAATGATACGCGTTTTCAGTGCATTACTTAGCTCTTCTTGCCTCGAAGCATGCGCTGCAGTAAACAGGTCTGTCGTTGGAGGGCTGGAAGTTCAGCTTAGCCTCGCCACCGCACTCTGCGCAAGTAGCGATGAAATACTGACGCTCGGGCTTGCCGGCGTTCTTCTTGGCATCGCGGCATGCCTTGCAGCTCTTGGGCTTGTTGAGGAATCCCTTTTCCTTGTAGAAAGCCTGCTCGCCTGCGGTGAACACGAACTCATTGCCGCATTCCTTGCACACCAGAGTCTCGTCAGCAAACTCTTCAACGACTTTTACTTCATCTTCGTACATTTGTTTTTACCTCGCTTGTTGAATGGTATTATTTATGGTAACCCTTATGGGGTGTCCCCTTGTCCCAGCACCGCACGCAGCTTTTTACGAATGCGATAGATAGCGTTGGAAATGGATTTTTCATCCCTTCCAAGCATCTCTGCAATGCGCGAGGTGCTCGCGCCCGATACGTACAGCCACCAGACGCGGCTTTCGTATGCGGACAGCGTTCTTTGAATGATCAGCACAAGATCCTCCATACGCTCCTTATCCATCAAGGCCTCGGCAACCGAATCCTCACTGCCAAGCAGCTCGGGTTTTTGCTCGATCAGCTTCTCGCCCTCAAGTGAGAGCACGCCACCCAGGCGTTGCTTGCGAAATACGCGAAGCGCGGAGGCCAATCCGTGACCGACGCAGATCTTGGCGTACAGTCCGAATTCAATGCCCTCTCTGGTAGGGTCGTAGGTCTGCACAGCACTGCAGAACACCACGCTCGCCTCCTGACGGAGATCCTCCCTATCCGCCTCGCTCATATCGGGCAAAGCGTACTTTGCCACCATGGATTCCAGCATAGGTGCATATCGCTCCAGCAGTGCAACGTAAGCGCTCTGATCCCCCGAGCGTGCAGCAGCAAGCAGATCCTGCAGATCCTCCTGTTGCCGTGTATTCAGGTTACTGTTGCTCATTGTTTTCACCGCCATTGATAAAGTGCTACGTATACCATTATACCACAAATACACCCTTTGTCAAGAGAGTTTTTTGTCGATTTATCACATCGGAATAATTTTTTTCTCCAAATTTTGTGCATAATACACAATAGCAAAAGCCCCCGTTTGAGCATAGTGCAATGCTCGCGGGAGCTTTTTTGTGACATTTGTCATTTTTTGTGCAAAACTTTGTAACTATTCACAATTTATTCACTTTAACTAAAGCGCGAAAACCCTTATGAGAAAAGGTAATTTACGTTTCCGGCCAGCAGCGCGGTCACACCTTTGTAAACATTTTCGGGGTTCTCTCTGAAATTATCCGCCATGCGCTCGGCTCTCATTCTGCTGTCCACCGTCAAGGTCACAGCCATGATGACCTCTTCCCGCTCGAACATCTTGCATTCCAGATCGTACATCTTGTCGGGGCGCGCCTCGATATTGGTGGAAATGCGGATGCCGCGCTTCTTGAAATCCAGATAACGGAGCGCGCAGGTCAGGCTCTGGTCAAGGATGCTGGGGAGCAGATCACTTTTTAGTTCCTCTGCCACGCATCTGCCCTTATAAGTCACGGTATAAAGGTCGTCCCCTGCCTCATTTTGTCCAACGCAGGCGATAAGCCCGTTGTCCAGCATATCGTAAAACGCCTCTGCAAAATCCAGATACATGACGTAATCATTCTGCAAGGTGACGTCGTTAATGGTTACAAAGCTCATGGGATATCCGATATTGGCCATCAGATACAGCACAAATATCTTGACGTTTTTCATACTTCCGATCGGTGAAGCCATGCTCATCCCTCCTTCTGCTATTGTCTATGCAACGATTATATCACAAAATTTGTAAATTATCAACTCCCTTTCTTGCAATTATCGAAAATTTGTGGTATGATATAGAGTGATATATTATTTGCACCTTATCCGGAGGTATTTCCCCATGATGAAAATTGCAATTTTAGGCTTTGGCGTGGTTGGCAGCGGCTGTGCCGAGGTTTTGACCCAGAACAAGGATCTGATCCGTGTCGGCTGTGGCGAGGACATCGAGATCAAATACATTCTCGACCTGCGCGATTTCCCCGACAGTCCGTTTGCCGATCGTGTCGTGCACGATTTCAATATCATTGTAAACGACCCCGAGGTCTCGCTTGTCGCCGAGATGATGGGCGGCTCCCACCCCGCATACGATTTTACCAAGGCATGTCTTGCGGCGGGCAAGAACGTTGTCACCTCCAACAAGGAGGTCGTGTCCAACTTTGGCACAGAGCTCTTGGCGCTGGCCAGAGAAAACGGCGTGTCGTATCTGTTTGAAGCCAGCGTGGGCGGCGGTATTCCCGTGCTCCGCTCGATCTACGTCGATCTGGCTTCCAACCGCATCACGTCTGTCAACGGTATTCTCAACGGTACGACAAACTATATTCTGACAAGTATGAAGGAGCACGGCACCAGCTTTGCCGACGCGCTTGCAAAGGCACAGCAGCTGGGTTATGCCGAGGCCAATCCCGTGGCTGACGTCGAGGGGCTTGACGCCGCGCGCAAGGTAGCCATTCTGTGCGGCCTTTGCTTTGGCAAGCTGGTTCCGCCCACCGCTATCCCCACGCAGGGCATTACAAAGATCTCCGGATCCGACGTTCGTGCCGCTTCAAGGCTGGGATATGCCATCAAGCTGATCGGCCACGCTGATATCAATGCACAAGGCAAGATCACCGCGCTGGTCGGCCCGCACCTCGTTCCCGTGAGCAATCCCCTTTCGGGCATTTCCGACGTATTCAACGGCGTGCTGCTCAACGGAAACATGGTAGGTGACGTCATGTTCTACGGCCCGGGCGCAGGCAAGCTGCCCACCGCAAGCGCGGTCGTGGCAGATATTATTGATATTGTGTCCGGCAAGGGCGGAGCTGTCAAGAAGCCGCACTTTGTCGACGCGACCTCTGCGGATCTGACCGTCTTTGCAGACTACGCCTGCCCGCGTTATTTCAGATTATCGAGCCTTCTGATGCCTCCCGAAGTCGAGCAGATGCTGGGCTCACACATCAAATATACCGAGAGTGACGACAGATATATTTACGTTCTTACCGACGATATGACCGAAAGCGAGGTTGCCGAGGTCACAAAGAGACACCACCCCTTCTCGGTTATGCGCGTATTATGATCAAGCAAAAAAAGCCCTTTATCAAGCGCGGCGGCCTTGGCTATATCTTAGGCGGTACGCTGGTGGTCATGGTCGTGCTGGTCTGCATTATTATTATCACGGGAAGGATCGCGCCTATCGTGCTCGGCATCCATGCAGGCGACGCGCCCGCAATGATGACCATGCCGCTGTTTGTCTACTGCATCTTTGCCGATCTGATTTTGCTGGAAGCCATTTTCCTTCTGTTCCAGCCCGACGTCACGAGGCTATTTAAAAACAGCCAACCCGACCCCGAGGAAAAAAACAAGAAGCTCTCGCCGCAGATTATCGTGGGCATTGTGTGCTGTGTGCTTCTTGTGTGCAGTATTCTGATCGCTCCCAACGTCTGCCACGTGTTCACCGAGGACGGCGTGGATTCCTACGTGTTCGTCAAGACCGATTCGGTGGCGTGGGAGGACGTTCCGCTCTACGAGCTGACCTTCTCACAGGAGAGCGGCCTTGAGCTGTATCTCCATTTTGCCAAGGACGACAAGATCCCCATGTTCGGTGCGGTCAATTCGATCAACGAGGCGTTCACCGAGAAATACGGCAGCATCTACGGCTTTGCCTGCCACTTAAAGGAGCTGGCCGTGGAAAACGGCTGGAGCTTCAAGGTGTCGAATGCCGAGCAGATCAAAACCTATTTCAAGGACTCCGCCTATTGGGAGCTGATTGAAAGTCTGATCCAGGAATGAAGATAGCGACCTGTCACGGCAGGTCGCTGTTTTTCATGACTTTCCAACCTTGGGTTGATTTTTATTTTCTAAAGCAATCCGTTTGATACGTTGTGCAAGACTTGTGGGCATGTTATAATGATCACGTGATCACACAACAACATTATTCAAGGAGATTATCATGAGCATCGGAAATCATATTTATTCGTTGCGCAAGCAAAAGAAGATTACACAGGCACAGCTTGCTGAAAAGCTCGGCGTTTCGGAGCAGGCGGTTTCCAAATGGGAGAATGACATTTGTGCCCCCGACATCAGCCTGTTCCCTGTCATAGCCGAATACTTCGGTGTTTCGATCGACCGTCTGTTTGGCTATCACAATAACAGCTATGCAGAAGAGGTCAAGAAGATCATCAAGGCCGCAGACGACAGCATGGATACCTACAAGGAAATCGAAATTGTCAGCGAGGGGCTTTCGCGCTATCCCAACAGCCCCGAGCTCAAAATTTATCTTGCCTTTTCCCTTTCCATGGTCAATCGCATGTCCGAGGATGCGGACGAGCGCGCCAAGGCTGTGGAAAAGGCGATCAAAGTCTGCACCGAGGTGGTGGATACCTGCGGAGATCAAGAGCAGGTGGACGACGCACTCCACATGCTGACTCGCATTTACAATGAAACCGCGCAGTACGAAAAGGCACAGGCATGCATTGAGAAAATGAGCGCAGAGTGCTACGACAGACGTGTTCTCGGCATGGTTGGCATGCTGGGTGGTAAGAAAAGCTATGCTGAGCAGGAGCAGTATGCGCAGTATGCGCTTTGGAAAATGTACTGGACCATGAGTCACGTGCTGGAAAAGCTGTCGTATACCTATACCGAGCAAGGACAGACCGGCAAGGCTCTCGCTTTTATCAAGGCAAACCAAGCCCTGCTTTCCACGTTTGACCTTGGCTGCCCCGATTTTTACGTGGCATACAAGATCACGGCTTATGCAAACGAGGCAAGAGCCTATATGAAGCTTGGCGACAAGCAAAAGTGCCTTGCAGCGCTCAAGCAGTTTTTTGTCGTAGCAAGTCAGGTCAACGAGGTTGCCAAGAGCGAGGATTTCCACATTGCCGCGCGCAATCCTCTGTATTTCTCTGCCGTACAAGATGATGATTTGATGGAGGAATGCATTCTGCCCGGCGTGCATCCCGAAAGATTCTTACCGACATTTGATGGCTTCTTCGGAGATCATCCCGATTACAAAGCGTTCAAGGAAAACGTTCTGACAAAGTAAATTGCGAAACAGCGACCTGTACGGGTCGCTGTTTTTGTTTTTCTCCTGCATAACCGTCTGTGCCGCCGGCAATACTCTCGGTACCCAATTTTATATAATGGAGGTAAATTATGACACTTTCTCCCAAGGAATCGAGCTTGCTCAAGGATCTTAAGGGCGAGGAGCAGCTGTGCGTTGCCAAGTACCAAAAATATGCAGGTGAGGCCAAAGCCCCCGAGCTGCAGGCGCTGCTGTCCGGCATTGCCACCACGGAGCAATCCCACCTCAAGACCATCACCGACATGGAGAGCGGAACGGTTGGCGCTGTCCCCTCTCAGATCCCCGCACCCGATCAGAAAAACTGCTGTGCCGCACAGTATGCAAATCCGCAGGACAAGCAGGACGACGCCTTTTTGTGCAAGGACCTGCTGGCCACCGAAAAGCACGCCTCTGCCCTTTACAACACCTGCGTGTTCGAATTCACCTACCCCGAGGCCAGAAAAATGCTTAACCACATTCAGGCCGAGGAGCAGCAGCACGGCCAGATGCTGTACGCATATATGAATGCAAACGGCATGTACAGCTGAGCAATCCCACCAACTCGCGTTGGCGGGATTGCAGGGTAAAAATTTGCCAATGGCAAATTTTAATTTTATTGTAATGTGCAAAGGCTTCAACAACTACAGCCTTCGGAAATAATCCACCGTCCATGCCCTGACCTCGCCTTGCATGAGCAGCAGCACGGCAAGGTTGATCAGGGTCATGGCACCGATGGCAAGATCGGCAATCCCCCACAGTGCGGCGGGTGCGGCTACCGTGCCCACCGCCGCGCCGATGGCAAAGATGCAGACAAACCCGATGCGTACGCCACGGCTCGGCGTCAGATACGACAAGGCCTCCAGGGCATAGTGTCCCCAGCAGATCACGGTGGCAAACCCGAAAAACAGCACCGCGGCGCACAGAAAATACCCTGCCCAGTCCCCCAGCACTACCGTGTAGGCGCGCACGGTCATCATGATGGAGTTGTCGCCAAAATGCGCTACCTTGTCATAGCTGATCAGAATGACCAGCGCGGTCATGCTACATAACACCAAGGTGTCGGCAAACACCTCGAAAATTCCCCAAAAGCCTTGCTTGGCGGGATGATCGACGTCGGCGCAGGCGTGCGCGATGGGCGCTGTACCACAGCCCGCCTCGTTGGAAACCAGGCCGCGCATGGTGCCGTATCGCAACGCCCTTGCCATGGCAAAGCCGCCGATACCGCCAAGGGCACTTTTAGGAGTAAACACAGCCGAAAAGACAGTACCGAGTGCCGCGGGGATCTCGCGGGCGCGCAGAATCAGCACAGCGCAGGAAAGGATCATAAACCCGCCCGTCATGATCGGCACCAAAAAATCTGTCGCGCGCATGATGCGCGCCGAGCCGCCCAGCATGATGATGGCGGTCAATATACATAAAACCGCACCGGTCAGCAGCCCCGGTATGCCGCATATACCCTCGAACACGCCGCCGATGGCGTTGGTTTGTATGACGCACCCCATGCTGACCCCGTCGATCACACACAGCACGGCAAACACTGCCGCCAAGGTCCTGCCAAGGCCGCCAAGGCCGCGCGAAGCAAAGCAGTCTACTATATAATACATCGCGCCGCCGCGGTGCTTGCCGTCGGGGGCGGTACGGCGGTGTGCAACCGCGAGCACCACCTCGGCATATTTGAGCGACATTGCCACAAATGCGCTGACCCACATCCAGAACACCGCGCCCGGCCCGCCGTAATATATGGCAGAGGCCACGCCCACCAGATTGCCCACGCCCAGTGTACCCGCCAGCGCAAGCGTCAAAGCGCGCACGGGAGACGTCCCCTTTCCCGATCTTTGCAGCATGCCCCCAAGCATGCGCCGCGGATGTGCGGCGCACACAAGGCCCACGCGCCAAGAAAAAAACAGCCCGATCAGCACCAGCACCACGGGCACACCTACCCCCAAAAGCTTGCCGTTCAGCCATTCCAGCAACCCAATCACCTCACATTCGCTTCATTATATGCGGACGTGAGGGCTTTTTTGTCGCCGTGGCCGATCATTTAGCAATCTACCCCCAAAAAGTCTTAATTTAAATGTTAATTATGTGTGAATATTGGCCGCAGGGGGTTGATATTTCCTGAATTTGGTGTAAAATATGTACAGTGGCTTGGCACTCTGCACCAAAGAGTGCTAATCTGACAAAATACAACTTTGTATTCATTTCGCGGCGTCCGCGTCGCATTCATAGGAGGAACACATTATGACTCTCAAGCCCCTTTCCAACCGCGTCGTCATCAAGTTTGTCGAAGCGGAAGAAAAAACCAAGACCGGTATTATTCTCACAGCATCCGCACAGGAAAAGCCCCAGATCGCAGAGGTTCTGGCTGTTGGCCCCGGTAAGCCCTCCGAAAACGGCGGCTTTACCGCTATGACCGTTAAGGTCGGTGACAAGGTCATCGCAAGCAAGTATGCAGGCACCTCGGTCAAGCTGGACGGCACTGAATACGTCATCGTTTCCGAGGACGACGTGCTGGCTGTTGTAGACTGATTATATTAAAGGAGTAAAGACAAATGGCAAAGGAAATTCTGTACGGAATTGAAGCAAGAAACGCCCTGGTACGCGGCGTTGACAAGCTGGCAGATACTGTCAAGATCACGCTGGGCCCCAAGGGCAGAAACGTCGTGCTTGACAAGAAGTACGGCTCTCCCCTGATCACCAACGACGGTGTTACCATCGCCAAGGAGATCGAGCTGGAGGATGCAGCCGAGAACATGGGCGCTTCCCTTGTAAAAGAGGTTGCTACCAAGACCAATGACGCCGCAGGCGACGGTACTACCACCGCAACTCTGCTGGCTCAGGCCTTGGTTCACGAGGGCATGAAGAACGTGACTGCGGGTGCTAACCCCATGGTACTGCGCAAGGGTATCAAGAAGGCAGTTGACGTTGCAGTTGACGCGCTGGCCGCAAGTGCCAAGAAGGTCAACGGCAAGGAAGATATCGCACGCGTCGGCACGATCTCCGCAGGTGACGAGGTCATCGGCGAGCTGATCGCAGACGCTATGGAAAAGGTTACCGCCGACGGCGTGATCACCATTGAGGAATCCAAGTCCGCAGAGACCTATTCCGAGGTGGTTGAGGGTATGCAGTTTGACCGCGGCTACCTCTCCCCCTACATGGTCACCGACACCGATAAGATGGAGGCTGTCATCGACGACGCCGCTATCCTGATCACCGACAAGAAGATCTCCAACATTCAGGAGATCCTGCCCCTCTTGGAGCAGATGCTGCAGTCCGGCCGCAAGCTGGTCATTATTGCAGAGGACGTTGAGGGCGAGGCACTGACTACGCTGGTTCTCAACAAGCTGCGCGGCACCTTTACCTGCGTTGCAGTCAAGGCTCCCGGCTTTGGCGACCGCCGCAAGGAAATGCTGCGTGACATCGCTATCCTGACCGGCGGTGAGGTCATCTCCTCCGAGCTGGGTCTGGAGCTTAAGGACACCCAGATGTATCAGCTGGGCTACGCAAGACAGGTTAAGATCACCAAGGAAAATACCGTGATCGTGGACGGTAACGGCAATCCCGAGGAGATCAAGGCCAGAGTTGCGCAGATCCGTCAGGGTATTGAGACCACGACAAGCGAATTTGACCGCGAGAAGCTGCAGGAAAGACTTGCCAAGCTGGCAGGCGGCGTGGCTGTCATCAAGGTCGGTGCTGCTACCGAGGCTGAGATGAAGGAAAAGAAGCTGCGCATCGAGGATGCACTCAACGCAACCAAGGCTGCTGTTGAGGAAGGCATCGTTGCAGGTGGCGGTACTGCTTACCTCAACGCCATCCCCGCTGTTCAGGCTCTGCTGGACACCACAGAGGGCGACGAGCGCACCGGTGTTCGCATCGTGCTCAAGGCTCTGGAGGAGCCCGTCCGTCAGATTGCCGCTAACGCAGGCTTTGACGGTGGCGTGATCGTCAACAACATTATCAACTCCGGCAAGGTCGGCTACGGCTTTGACGCTTACAAGGAAGAATACGTGGACATGATGTCCGCAGGTATCGTAGACCCCACCAAGGTGACCAGAAGTGCTCTGCAGAATGCGGCGTCCATCGCATCCGTCATTCTGACCACCGAGAGTGTAGTTGCCGACAAGCCTGAGCCCCAAGCTCCCGCTGCTGCTCCCGCACCCGGCATGGGCGGTATGTATTGATAAAAAAGGAACGAAAGCGACTGCTTTCGTTCCTTTTTTATCAGTTATATTCGCCTTTGGCGAGTGATATTGCTTACGCAGTAATATTCGGCTATCGCCGAGTGGTATTGCGGCTTCGCCGCAGTTATATTCGCCTTCGGCGAGTGAATATTTCGCCAAAGGCGAAATTCCGCTTCGCGAGTTATGAGAGGCAAATACTATATCACTGAAGCCACAGCGCTTCAATATCACTTTTGCAATTACATGATGTGAAAGAGCGACCGTGAGATTCACCATACGGACGCTCCTTCACCAAAAATCGCATATAAAAAAGCCACGGATCGATTTGAACCGTGGCTTTCTCTTAGTTTTTTCGATAATACAGAAAATCACTTTGCAGATTTCAAAATATCAAACAGTTCGTTCATTTCTTCCTCGGTACATTCAATCGAAAACACCTTTTCACCTTTTATATTACGCCCCATAGGCTTGGATATCACAATACCATGCGTATGTAATCCAAAGGTATATTCTTTGATATACATAATATAAACTGCTTCACAGTTACACAGATCTTCAACAGCAGGCTTACCACTGATTAACGCCATCAATTTATAGAAAAGCGCATCATCCCGGATAACAATTTCATTTTCACCGTACAGAATCATCTCCGGCGTTTTTCCCCAATCATGAAAGTAAGCCTTACCATCCTCTACACCAATATCAACTCTATCACTGGAGCACCCTGCCATGGAAAACATAATAAGCGATACTATAAGCACAATAATATATTTTTTCATGTAATGCCCCCCGATAATATGTAATCTCCCTTTTCATTGTATAATAAAAAATCGAAAAAGTCAATAAAACAATATGATATTTTCCCTTCTTGCGCATATATTGTATTATCATGCCGCAAGGGGGGCTTTTGTTTTGTTCAACGTGATGTCGCTGTTTACTTACTTTTTCCACGTGATATTGGGGATTGGAACGCCTCAGCAATTCCCTCCTCCGCTGTCTGCTGAGGAGGAGCACGAGGCATTCGTCACCATGGCAAACGGCAAGGGACAAGAGGCCGAAGACGCGCGGCAAAAATTGATTCTGCACAATCTGCGTCTTGTATCGCACATCGTGCGCAAGTATTATTCTTCCAACAAGAATCAAGAGGACCTGATCTCTATCGGCTCTATTGGGCTGGTCAAGGCGGTGGACACCTTCAACGTGGGCAACGGCACAAAGTTTGCAACCTATGCCGCCAAATGTATTCAGAATGAGATCCTCATGCACTTCCGCTCGGGCAAAAAGCTTTCCTGCGAGATCTCGATCAACGAGACCATCGACGTGGACAGAGACGGCAATCCCCTGACCTACATCGACGTGATCTCCAGCGACGACAACATGGCCGAGATGCTGGATCGCGAAATGCAGAGCACGCGCGCCTTGCGGTACGTCAACACCCTCTTGGACGCGCGCGAGCGGCAGATCATCGTGCTGCGCTACGGTCTTTCGGGCAAAGCGCCCATGACTCAGCGTGAGATCGCGGTGCAGTTGGGGATCTCAAGGTCGTACGTGTCGCGTATCGAAAAGAGTGCGCTGGAAAAGCTGCGACGGGCGTTTGGGGATTGAGCCTTGCTCAAACTGCGGCACAGCCGCAATATCACTCTGACACAGTCAGAATATCACTCGACGCACATCGAATATCACTGCGCGTAGCGCAATATAACAAAAACGGGCGACCCATGGGGAGATACTCCAAGCGGAGTATCTCCCCGGTTCTATTCGCCTTCGGCGAGTGATATTGCCTTTGGCAGTGTTATTTGGCTACGCCAAGTGTTATTCGCTACGCGAGTTTAGGGCGAATAGAATATCACTGAA
>JAZULL010000007.1:0-16985 GCA_045603085.1 Eubacteriales bacterium
TCCGAGAAAAAGAAAAATCGCATTGAACTGCCCTGATATGCTGAGAATAGGCATTTACGGCGGCACGTTTTCTCCCGTGCATCTGGGGCACGTGCAGGCGGCACGGGCATTTATGGAGCAGATGTGGCTGGACGTGCTGTACATCATTCCCACGGGTGTGACACCCCATAAGGAGATGGATGGCGGCGTGACGTCGGCGCAAAGACTGCGCATGTGCGAGCTGGCATTTGCCGACGTGGAAGGCGTGATCGTCAGCGATATCGAGATCAAGCGCGAGGGTAAGAGCTTTACGGTGGATACCCTGAGCGCGCTTGCAGGCGAGGACAGACGGCTGTTTCTGCTCATGGGCACCGATATGATGCTGACGCTGGACACCTGGCGTGCACCCGAGCGCATTTTCGAGCTTTGTTATCCCGTCTACATCCGCCGCGAGAGCGACAAGGCGTTGGATGCAGAGATCGTGCAGAAAATCACACAATACAATCAGAAATACGGCAAGGTGGTGCGAAGGATCGTGGCCGATCCGATTGAACTCTGCTCAACCGATATCAGAGCCGCCATTCGCGAGGGCAGGGATATTGCGTCCTTGGTGCCCGCTTCGGTTGCCGCATATATCAAGGAAAACGGGTTATATTTATGACGATCAATCAACAAGCATTGCAGACGTTGCGCGAGCGCGTCACGGCGGATATGTCCCCCAAGCGCGCGCGTCACACGCTGGCTGTGGAGCAGATGGCGGCAAGACTTGCCGCGCTGTATTGCCCGGACAAGGAGCCGGTCTTGCGCACAGCGGCCCTTTTGCACGACCTCACCAAGGAATGGTCGACCGAGCGGCACGTCCGAACTCTGGCCGGGCACGGCATCCCTGTCACGTCGCTTGACTTGGCCGCACCCAAGACACTGCATGCAAGAAGCGCGGCGTTGCTGATCCCCGAGCAGTATGAGGAGTACGCAAGCGATGAGGTCATCTCGGCGGTGCGCTGGCATACCACGGGCAGGGAGAGCATGACCATGACCGAAAAGATCGTGTATCTTGCCGACTATATCGACGATTCGCGCACCTTCCCGGACTGCGTAAAATTGCGCTCTGCGTTCTGGGATGCAGACCCCGAGAGCATGAGCCAAACAGAGCGGGAAGCGCATCTGACACGTGTTTTGGTGCAGTCATTTGACATGACCATCAGGGGACTTCTGGAGGACGGCGCACCCATCAGCCCCGACACGTTTTGCGCGAGAAACAGTCTGATATTGCAACAAAAAGTAGAAAACTAAACCGAGAATTGAAAGGATTTGCATAAAATGGAAGAAATCTATACCCCCGAAACCCAAAAGAAGCCCTCGCTGATCGGTGCAACCCCTCTGCAGCTGGCCGAGGCCATTGCCGAGATTTTGGACGATCACAGAGGTAAGGATATCAAGATCGTGGAGCTCAAGGAAAAGACAGATATTGCGGAATATTTCGTGCTGGCAAACGGTACCTCCTCCACCCACGTCAAGGCGCTGGCGGGCGAGGTTGAGTTCAAGATGGCCGAAAGAGATATTCAAGCCGAGGCTGTTGAGGGCAGAGGCAACAACTCCTGGATCGTGCTGGACTACAGCCACGTCATCGTGCACGTGTTCTCCCGCGAGGCAAGAGAATTCTACGATCTGGACAGACTCTACGGAAACTGATAGAATATTTTTTTGAAAAATTTCGGGAAAACCGAAACTTTTTCATTCAAAATCCGACTATATAGATAGAGCCCCCGGAAAAAGCAATAGGAGGATCATCTATGGAAAAGAGAAATATCATCAAGAGCATGACGGCAGGCGCGGTAGCAATTTTGCTATGCGTCTTAGCCGTCATGCCTGCTTTCGGATTTGGCGTGATGGCCGTTCCCGGTGCACTTGCCTACGGTACTGCACCGCAAAACGAGAACAGCGTGATAGCGGTTGAGTCGCTGGACGTCACGGTGGACGTGCGCTCGCTGGATGACGTATTTTACAAAAACGAGCAGGGCATCTGGGATCACTGTGCCGTGGTGACCTCGCGCTATACCTTGCGTAACCCCACGGACATGACCGTGACCGAGACCATGGCCATTCCATTCGGTGCATTGCCCAATTACGATCATGATAGAGATGATGAAGATCCCGTACTGCCGCAAAAGGGCGCGTACAGCATTATCTTCAAGGGGCAGGAGATCACACCTGCCGTTCATCACGGATTTTCGGAGGAGTCGGTCCGGAATACAAGCATTTATGAGCCGCTGGACGACAGTGCTTGGAGCAGTCTTTATCCTATGGGGGACGAAAAAATGACCGACACGATCTACTATCCCTTGCAAAAGGTCACGGCGTATACGTATGCGGTCAGCAATCCCGAGCATATTGATTCCACGGAGTTTACGCTGTATACCCAGAAGCTCCGGGAGGTGGACACCGACAAGACGCGCATCTATTGCGATAAGGGTGGCGAGCAGAATGGCAAGCTGTACGTCTATGCAAGGGATGACGGCGAAGCCTTTACGGTTTACGTCATAGGGCAGGATGCTGTCGAGCTTACCTGGCAAGCGCTTTCTGGAGAGGAGGAGGTTGCGGGCATTACGGCAACGCTTCAAAGCCGCGTTGAGATGACGTACGAGGAGCTGGCCATGCAGTATTACACGCCCGAATGCGGTGCAAGTGAGGTCGACTGGTACAATGCCGTCTATGCATTCATGCAAAACGGTTATCGGGAGCCTTATGCGGACAACGGCATTCTGAGTCACTTCAGCGCCACGCACGATATTACCGATCATCTGCAGGGCTGGCTGATTTACGAGATCACGTTATCTCCCGGTGAGAGTGCAGAGCTGGTTACAAAGACTCCTGCGTTTCCCGATATTATGAGCTGGTACAAGCCTTACGTTTATGAATACGGCTACGATCAGGCGGGGCTTTTGCGCTTTGCATCGGTCGGCTCGTTCACCTTTACGGTCAATACCGAGGGCTATATTCTGGATGAGAGCAGCTACTATTCGAAGCATCGCGTGCCCGCGGGGGAGTATTCGCTGAGCATTGAAACGGTTGAGGAGAATCCCGTGCTGTTTACGGTTTGCAGTAAAAGCGAGCCCTTTGATTGGATCGGCGATACGCTGAACAGCGGACTGGGCGTAATGATCCTCGGCGGCTTTCTGATGCTTGTGCTGCTTGGCGTAGTCTTTGGCGGTGCACTTACGCTGCTGATCGTTGTAATCGAAAAAATCAAAAGTAAAAAAACAACGAAAAGATCATAAATCGCGAAACCAAACGAAAAATTTTCTGTCTTAATGGATAGAGCCCCCAAGAAAAGGAGGAAAGATCCATGAAAAAGAATTGTAGCATCAAGTGCATGACGGCAGGCGCGGTAGCAATTTTGCTATGCGTCTTGGCCGTCATGCCTGCTTATGCCATGACGCCGATTGAACCTTGGTATGCAGACCCCGTTTTTGGGGTGTATCCCGCAGGCGGAGCGACCGAGCTGACCGTCCAATCGCTGTCCGTTTCGGTGCAAGCACCCGAGATTCCCATATACGAGCGAAATAATTACCGCAATTTTCGGGAATTTACGTCGTCGTTGCGCCAGGAATACGTGCTGTGCAACTCCACAAGCAAGACCGTCAAGCAGCAGTTGTATCTGCCGCTGGCAACGCTACCCGACTACGCAAGCGGGGAGAACAGCGAATGGATGCTGAAAAACGTGCTGGAAACGTATAAAATCGAGGTGGATGGCGCGCAGGTCACTCCCGAGCTGCGGTTTGTTTACAGATCGGGGCTCGATACCTACCGAATCCAAGAGTATCACAGCGACACGACCGAATTGCACAAAACGGTCTACAAGATGATCGGGCAGCTTGGAGAGCGGGAAGCTCGTTTTGATCCCGACACCCCCGTGACCGTGTACACCTTTGTACTCTCGGGACTTCCGAACTCGGGCTCGCGCAGCTATACCGTCAAGCTGACGCTGGATAAGGATACACGCGAAACGTTGGTATATGCACAGAAAATCAACGACGGTGAGGTCTGTGCCGAATTTGAATCCGGCAAACAGACAGTGAAAATGGAGGGCTCGACCTATGAGAACGGGCAGGTGCAATTCTTTGTCATTGGCAAGGATGCTGTGGAATTTTCGGATTGGCGGCTGTCAAACGGTAAAGCTATGCAGGCCGATCCGATCCCCGCGGAAACCACAACGCTTGGCGAGCTGTTCGCGTCCAAGAAACCCGAAAATCTCTCGATCAGCGATGAGGATTGGTTTTACTGCGTGCTGGATTACTTCTTTGATTGCGAGATCGAACAGACGGGGGTCGTTGACGACCGCTATTACCTTGGCTGGGAGATCTGGGAGAACGTGCAACCCTTTTATTCCTTTGAGGTAGAGGTGCCTGCTCAAAGTACGCTCTCGGTTGCGGTGGAATCGGCCGCATATCCCGACCTGTGGGATCATCTGAACCCTGACGTCGCGGTATGGAAGTATTGCTTGCCCGACAGCGGCGCGTGGGGGGAGATCGGGCAGATTGACGTTGCCGTTACAACAGATCTTTACATGATTGAAAGGGGTACGTATCATACCGACCCCGTCGACGCGTACACCAAAACGGACGACGGATTTGCCATGCAGCTTGACCCCGGGCAACAGAGCTGGCGTTTTACCCTGTGTACCGAGCAAAAGACGCGCGATACGGGTAGCTTTTGGCTGCTGATGATCTTTGTGCTGATGCTGTTGATCGCTCCCTTGGCCTATGCGGTCTCGCCGCCCGCCATTGTTGTGGCGTCGGCGATCATCATTCCCAAGCTGATACGGCGGCGCAGAAGAAAGAGAAAGCTGAAAAAACAAACGGAACAAGAGAAAAACGAACATAACGAGCAAAAGGAGGATGACGCAAATGACGCGCAATAATTGCAGGTGCGATAATTGCATTAATCGCAATAAAAACAAAATCAAATCCATGGCCGCAGTCCTGCTTGCCATGCTGTTGAGCGCGCTTGCCGTGCTTCCTGCCTTTGCCACAGCACCGCTGGTGCCCGAGCCGGGGACGAGATCGTGGTGTGTATTTCCCGCCGACGGCTCAAGTGAGCTTGAGCTTGAAAATCTTGCGCTGACCTATGATATCACCGATCTGCCCGAGGAAGATTACGAGACTGCACGGGAGTTTTTTGCCGCAGGCTCGACCCTGCGCGCGGAATATACCTTTTATAATCCCACCTCGACCGAGCAGACGGTCAGCATGCTGCTCCCCGCGGGAGATCTGCCTTCGTATATTGACTACACCCAATTTGACATAGATAAGAGCCTGTCCTTGCAGTGTGCTGTGTCGTACACCGTCGTGCTTGACGGACAGATCGTTACACCTACGTTGCGCGGGGCATGGAGACCCGACTCGGCGGCGCTACTGACCTTCAACGGCCACACGCCGCGGGAATACTTTGATCAGCTGCAGGATTCCTACGTCGAGCACGCATTGCTGTCTGCCGATCTGCCGGTTACGGTCTACACCTATCAGCCAAAGCCCAAGGACCTCGCAAATTACTCCGGCGGCTACATGTCGGCCTCGTTTGCACATTCCCCCGAGAACACCTGGGTGTTTACCGACGGCCGCGCAGACGTACAGGAGACCGGGGGCGCCGTGAATATTTCCAAGTACGTCGCCCGGGGTCAGACGATCACGCTGTATGTGATTGGCGAGGATATCGGCAAGGTGGAATGGGAGCTGACCGAGCGAGAGGGAAGATCGCTGGGCGGCTCGGAATTCGTCTCCAAGAAAACCACCACCTTTGGCGAGCTGGCCATGCAGTATTACGATCCCGACAAGGGGATCACCGAGCAGGATTGGTACAATGCCGTGGTTGGCATGATGGAATATTCCCGCTACGAAAGCTCGGGTGTGCTTGGTGCCGGGGCGGAAGTGAATTTCGACATTGCCTCTTATCTGCAATATTATCTGGAATACGACGTCACACTCGCGCCCGGTGCGCGCACGGTCAACGAGGTCATCATGCCGGTCTATCCCGAAGCAATGCGGTATTACAGCCCCGTGGTATGCACCTTTTCGTTTGAGATGCCGCGCACGTCGGATTGGGCGTCGGGCAGTACCTTTTCGCTTCGCGTCAATACCAAATGCAAGCCGGTTTCCGACGGGGTGCACAGCCGGGATACGGTAGAGCTCAAGAAAGTCCGCAAGGGCTACACCTATGAAAGCAAGTCCTTGCCGAGCGGCACGCTGACGTTTACCGTATGTAAATGGAGGAATCCCATCATGACCGCTAATTTGGGGTTTTACATTCTGTTTGCGATCATTTTCGGCGGCCCCGTGCTGCTGGTCGTTATGGGGCTGTGGGGCATTACGGTCGTGATCAAGCTTTTGGCGGTAGCCATCGGGTTGATCAAGTACGTTATCCCAAAAAAGAGAAAAGCGCCAAAGGAGAGCACCGGGCATGAAAAATAACCGGTTTTGCAAAATAACGGCCGCCTTGATCGTGGTGCTGCTCTTGTGCGTACCGGCTGTTCTGCCCGCGTCTGCCAATTCGGGGCCTAAGCATTGGCGGGGCACGAGCGGCACGGGGGCGATGGTCAGCGAAGGAAGCTGCCCGTTGGTGGTTGAGCACGAAACGCTGATCTTTGACGTGCCCGAATTTCCGTCGAACTATTACGGTAGCACCGAGGATTTTCTGGCGTACGGTGCCAAGGTGACCGCGGAATATACCTTCTGCAACCCCACCGATATGACCGTGACCGCCAAGCTGCTGTTCCCGTACGGTGTCGAGCCCGATTACGGTGCCTACTTTTACGGTGAGGAGGGGCAGGAGTACGTTGGCAATCCCGACAAGGGAAAATACGGCGCGCAGATCAACGGTGAGGACGCACAGACCACCGTGCGACATTCTTATCCCGGCAACGTGCGCGACTTTGATCCCTCTGCCGAGATGTCCCGCCTGCAGGATGATTTTATAACGGATGGCTTTCTGCATCCCGATCTGCCCGTGCATATCTATATCTACAGCGTCAGCGGCGTGGATCGGCAGACCTACCGCGCGGCACGCGTGGGCGCATATTTCAATTGCGATCCCGATAAAACCATGGTCATGCTGCAGGATCAGCTGGGCGGTAGCGTCACTCCGCGCGGCACGCTGATCGGTGCGGCCGCCGCGAGCACCAAGGAGCTTGTGCTGTACGTTTTCGGCGAGGACGTCGACCGGATAGACTGGGCGTTTTACGAAAACGGCGGCATGGAAACCGAGATTGAGGGTGAGCTGACGCTGACCTCCAAGCAGAGCACCACGTTTGGGGCGCTTGCCCTGCACGGCAGAGACTCTGCGTCCGAGGTTTCTGAGGTGGATTGGTTCAATGCCGTGGTTTCCTGCATGGAAAGCGAGCGTTGGGACAACACCTGTGTCTATCGCGGCATGATGAATGACGAATGGGATATTTCGGGCTCACTTTTGGAGTGGTTTGAATACGAGATCACGCTCGCGCCCGGAGAGCGGCTGACCAATACGGTGACGGCTCCGCTGTATCCCGATATTGACGACCGCTATACCCCCACTACGTTTACCTATCTGTATCTGCTCTCGCCCGCCTCGCTCTGGGCAGATTTCGGCACGTTGGATATTTATATCAACACGCCGTATTATCTGGTGGATGCCGAAACGAGCATCGACGCAGACGAATATACCAAAACCGACACCGGCTACGTACTGCATCTGGACGGCCTGCCCGAGCAGGATCTGGAGTTTTCGCTGTCTACCGAGCCAAAGGTCACGCAAGCCACAGATGCTCTTGCGGTTGCGATCATGGTGATCGTAGGACTGTTTTTGCTGGGGATTCTTTGCATGATCCTTTTTGTTGTGGCCGTGCTGACCGTCGTGATCGCCCTTTTGATGCTGCTTAGTGCCGCGTGCGCGGTGCTGATGTGGTTCTGGCTGCCCTGGATTGCACTGATTTTGTTTGCAATGACGGTGATTGCCGTGATATTGGGCTTTTCTTTGTCTTGACAGATGCACTTGCTTGTGGTACAATTGTGGTAGTTGTAAATCAGCAAATATTTGCAAGGAAACGAGGAAATACCATGAAAAAGTCGATTGTATGGTTACTGTGTGCCGTGATGCTGCTTGGCGCGCTGGCAGGGTGTGTGGATGCGCCCGGGCAAGGCGGCGAGCAGGGAACAACGGGACAGATCGCACCCGAGGATCTGTGGATCAACCCCGAGCTGATCGGTGCGGCCGCAGAGCTGAATCTGGAGCAGGTCGAGGTCGTGATTCTTTCTCAAAACGAGTATGATATCGCACCCGAGGAAAACTCCTCCGACCCGCTTGAGGACGCGGTGTTCATCCGCGACGATAAGCTGCGCGTTGAGCTGGGCGTGGAGTTCAACAATATCTATCAGCCCGATCTCAATCTGATCACCACCGCCGTCAAAAACGACGTCAGCGCAGGCACGGGTGAATACCATCTTGTGTATCAGCACATGATCGAGGCCGCGCGCAGTCTTGCCCCCGGCGGATATCTGCATAATCTGACCGAGCTGGATTACGTGGATTTCGAAAAGGACTGGTGGGACCAGGACTGCAAGAACGGATTCATGATCGGCGATAACATGATGATGGTGTGCGGCGACCTGCTGCCCTCCAGCATGCTGATCACCGCATCGGTGCTGTTTAACAAGAATCTGTTTGACGAATACGACTGGGAATACCCCTACGAGGATGCAAGAACAGGAAAGTGGACGCTGGACGATATGCTGGCGCTGACCAAGGGTCAGACCAAGGACCTCAACGGCGACGGCAAGATCATCTACAGCGATGACTTTTTCGGCGTGACTGCGTGGGCCGCAGACGCAGACTTCAATCTGTTCTACGGCGCGGGCGGAACCATGTTCAGCTATGATGAAAACCATCTGCCCCAGTTCACCCCCGATACCGACAGACTGCAGCAGGTCTATGAAAAGATCTACGAGCTGCTCATCACACAGAATTCCTTCCACGTCATCTGGGCACAGTATGAAAAGGATCCCAGTATGTATAACCAGACCATCAACGTGTTCCGTGACGGACGCGCACTGTTTTTCCCGACTTATCTGTCGACTACCTCGCAGCTGCGCGATATGCTGGATGATTACGGCGTTCTGCCCAATCCCAAGTATGACGAGCGTCAGACCGATTATCTTGGCTTTGTCAACGGCAGTGCCAGCATCGCATGCGTCCCCTCCAGCCTGAGTGACGACGGCCTTGCCGTTGCGGGCTTTATGATGGAGGCGCTCGCATCCGCCTCTTACTACATGGTGACCGATACTCTGTATGAGAAGATCGCAAAGTCCAAGAATGCACGCGACCCCGAGTCTGCCGAGATGGTGGATATCATTATCCGTCACAAGGTGTTTGATTTCGGTTACGCACACTACTCGGGCAAGGATATCCCTTGCTTCAACATCGCGCAGACCGCGTTGCAGTCGGGCAAGACCTCGATCATCAGAGATATTACCTCCTCCGAGAAGAACACCAAAAAGGAACTCAAAAAGATCCTGGAAGCCTATGGATATGATGACTAAACTGTAAATAATTGCGAGAGCCGACGCGAGATTTTTGCGTTGGCTCTCTTTTCTTCTTGACAAGAGAAGGATGATGTGGTAAAATACAGTGTCTAACTTTATAAATTTTTATGAAAGAAGGAACTATCATGTACAAAAAGCTTTTAGTGCTTCTTCTGTGCGGTGTCATGCTGATCGGCATGTTCGCAGGCTGTGCAAACAGCGGCGAGGAAGATCAGACTTCCGACAAGAAGGAAGAAGAATCCTCCTGGATCAGCGGTGAGCTTGACCTGTCCGTTGATATGGATGGCAAGGAAGTTGTCATTCTGACTCTGCGCGAAATCGATGTCGGTCCCGAGGAAAACTCTTCCGACCCCCTTGAGGATGCTGTTTACAGAAGAAACGACATGCTGCAGACTCAGCTGGGTGTTGAGCTCAACACCATTCTCAACGAGGATTACACCAACCTTGGCGAAACCGTCAAGACCGACGTTTCCGCAGGTACGGGTGAATACCACATCGTGTATCAGCACATGGTTGACGCAGCCAGCAACCTGGCACTCAACGACTATCTGTATAACCTGACCGAGCTGGAATACGTTGACTTCGACCAGCCCTGGTGGGACCAGGACTGCAAGAACGGCTTCATGATCGGCGACAACATGATGATCGTGTGCGGCGACCTGCTGCCCTCTACCATGCTGATCACCGCAACCGTTGTGTTCAACAAGGACCTGTTTGACGAGCGTGATTGGGAATACCCCTATCAGGATGCAAGAGAAGGCACCTGGACGCTGGATGATATGATCACCCTGACCAAGGAGCAGACCAAGGACCTCAGCGGTGACGGTAAGATCAACTATCAGGACGACTTCTACGGCCTGGTTGGCTGGTCTTTGGACTGCGACTACAACTTCTTCTTTGGCTCCGGCTGCACCATGTTCACCTTTGACTCCGACCACCTGCCCGTTTACGAGGTAAACGCTGACAGACTGCAGACCGTATACGACAAGGTATACCAGCTGATCATCACCCAGCAGTCGTTCCACGTAACGGTTGCGGAGTACCTTGCCGATAACACCATGTTCCAGCAGCCCGACAACGTCTTCAAGTCCGGCCGCGCGCTGTTCTTTGCAACTGACCTGAACAAGTGCGTTGCTCTGAAGGATATGGAGGACAACTACGGCATGCTGCCTCACCCCAAGTACGATGAGAAGCAGGAGGAGTACCTGAGCTTCGTAAACGGTGCCGCTTCCATGGTTATCGTTCCCAAGTCCCTGACCGACGATAAGCTGCAGGTTTCCGGCTACATGATGGAGGCGCTGGCTTCTTCCTCTTACTACATGGTAACCGATACTCTGTATGAGAAGATCGCTAAGTCCAAGACCGCGCGTGACCCCGAGTCCGCTGAGATGGTTGACGTCATCATCCGTCACAAGGTATTCGACTTTGGCTACGGCCACTTCCACTCCAAGGGTCTGGCCTGTGCAAGCGTATTCCAGACTGCTCTGAACGCAAAGCAGGATTCTATCGTCAGAACCATTACCTCCGGCGAGAAGGCTACCATCAAGGAGCTTAAGAAGATCTACAAGTCTTACGGCTACGAATACTAATTCGGATTCATAACCACGAAAAGGCAACGCCTCGGCGTTGCCTTTTCTCTGTTCCGAATGGCAATTTGCACAAAAACGCCGCCTGTTTTTCTGCTTGACAGTATTTGAGGTTTATGGTAAAATGTATTTGTATAGTTATACCAAGTTATATCAAATATCAAAGAAAGAAGGAATTTTTCATGTTCAAAAAGCTTTTGATTCTGCTTCTTTGCGGCGTGATGCTGGTCAGCGTTTTCGCGGGCTGTGCAAATAACGGCGAAGAAGACGAGTCCTCCAACAACGTGGAAGAGGAATCCTCCTGGATCAGCGGCGAGCTGGATCTGACGGTTGACATGGATGGCAAAGAGGTTGTCATTCTTGCGCAAACAGATACTGACCTTGGCCCCGAGGAAAACTCCTCCGACCCTCTTGAGGATGCCGTTTACAGAAGAAACGACATGCTCGAGTCCAACCTTGGCGTCGAGATCAACAGCATTCTCAGCGAAAACTACACAGAGCTGAGCGAAACTGTCAAGACCGACGTTTCCGCAGGTACCGGTGAATATCACATCGTGTATCAGCACATGGTTGACTCCGCAAGTAACCTGGCACTCAACGACTACCTGTATAACCTGACCGAGCTGGAATACGTTGACTTCGGTCAGCCCTGGTGGGACCAGGACTGCAAGAACGGCTTCATGATCGGTGATAACATGATGCTGGTGTGCGGCGACCTGCTGCCCTCTACCATGTTGATCACGGCAGCAGTGCTGTTCAACAAAAATCTGTTTGATGAGCGCAACTGGGAATATCCTTACCAGGATGCAAGAGAAGGCACCTGGACAATGGACGATCTGCTGGCCTTGACCAAGGAGCAGACCAAGGATATCAGCGGTGACGGTAAGGTCAACTATCAGGACGACTTCTACGGTCTTGTTGGCTGGTCCTTGGACTGTGACTATAACTTCTTCTTTGGTTCGGGCTGTACTATGTTTACCTATGACGATGATCATCTGCCCGTATACAGCGTAAACGCTGACAGACTGCAGACCATTTACGATACGGTTTACCAGCTGATCGTAACTCAGCAGGCATTCCACGTAAAGGTCGACCAGTACATTGCCGACAACTCCATGTACTCCAAGCCTTCCGAGGTATTCAAATCCGGTCGCGCGCTGTTCTATGCAAGCTATCTCTCCAGTGCCGTTGGCATGCGTGAGATGGAGGACGACTACGGTATTCTGCCTCAGCCCAAGTACGACGAAAGACAGGCAGACTATCTGAGCTTTGTTAACGGCGCGGCTTCTGTCGTCATCGTTCCCAAGAGCCTGACTGACGAGAACCTTGCCGTTTCCGGCTACATGATGGAGGCTCTGGCTTCTTCCTCTTATTACATGGTTACCGAGACCCTGTATGAAAAGGTTGCAAAGTCCAAGACCGCACGTGACCCCGAATCTGCCGAAATGGTTGACGTTATCATCCGTAACAAGGTGTTTGATTTCGGTTATGCTCACTTCCACATGAAGGGTCTGCCTTGCGCAACCGTATTCCAGAATGCGCTCAACACTGAAAGTCCTTCTATCGTCAGAACCATCACCTCGGGCGAGAAGAACACCATCAAGGAGCTCAAGAAGATCTACAAGGCTTACGGCTACGAATATTGATCTTTGTCCCATTCATTTCAGAGCCGCCCTGCACGGGGCGGCTCTTTGTATAAGGAGTCTTACATGGAAACCACCATTGCTATCAAGGGACTTGCACGCTCCTATAAGATCTATCATATCACCGACCTGCACCTGACGAAAATGGGGGAGAGCGACCCGCAGTCGCGTCACGACGAGGCCGCCTTGCGCGCAAGATGCATTTTCGAGGTGGACGGCAAGCCCGCCGCCGAGCGTCTGCGCGCGTATTATGCCGACGCTCGCGCGTGGGGCGCGGATCTCTTTCTGATGACGGGCGACATTGCAGACACCCCTAGCGATCCCAACGTGAAGGAGCTGTACGCAGGGGCTGCGGCAGGAGGAGTCAAGACCTTTTTCGTGATCGGCAATCACGATTGGTCGTATTCGGACGATTACCATACTGCGCACGCAAGAGAGCTGCACTACCAAAAATTCGCACCGCTGTCGGACGGAGACGTGAATACGCATTATTTGGAATACCCCGATCTGATCATCGCGGGCATTGACGACGGACTTGAATGTGTCATGCCCGAGCAGCTTAACTTTTTGCGCGCGCTGGCGGACAAGGGAAAGCCCATCCTTTTGTGCATGCACATTCCCGTGACCTGCCCGACGTTGGTCGAGGACACCGTGCACGATTGGCACAGGGATATCAATATCGGGCCGGGAGCCATTCTCAAAAACGATGCGACGGCAGAGTTTTGCGAGTATATCCGCGATCCCGCGTCGCGCATCGCCGCTGTGGTGGCGGGGCATCTGCATTTTTCTCACGAGGACGAGCTTGCTCCGGGGCTTGTGCAATATATTACGGGCGGCGCGTATCTGGATATCTGCCGTAAGATCACTCTTGTGCCCGAGAATAATTGAGGATTTTGAAAAGTTTCGCGAAAATTTCAGATTTTCGCGAAATTTTTTTACATGATCGGTGTCTATATAAGTAGAGGGCGTTTTTCGGCTGTTTACAAGGGCAGGGAAATATGCTATAATGAAAAGAAGCCCCGAAAGGAGGGCGAAGGTATGAGAAAGAGATTTGTGATTGCACTGATATGCTCGGTGCTGCTTGTTTGTCTTGCTGCATGCGATATGGAATTCGGAGGACTTGTGGGCGAGCTGTTAGAGACCTCCGACCTCACAGGACCCGGTCAGGACGTGCAGGAGCAGCTGTCCGGGGAAGAGTCGGACAGTCGGTTTGACGGGACGGACGCGGAATCCGACTCCGATGCTCCGAGCGATCTGCCTGCAGATCTGTACGCAGGGCAGACTCTGACAATTCTCGGAGAGAATGCTGATGACCTCGGAGAAAACAGCGAGAGTTCTTATGCACAGCTGGCTTCTTATAACAGAAACGTGCTGGTCGAGCAAAAGTACGGCATTCGTGTAGAATGTATGAGTGCATACATGACCGAGATCAAAGAGATCGTTACCAACGACGTGGGTGCCGGTGTGGGGGAAATCGACGTGATCATGGCCGGTATTGCCACGAGCGGCTCTTTGCTGACGCAAAACGGCTTTTTGACCAACCTCAATGACCTGCCTTACGTGGATCTGACCTGTGCGAAATGGGACGCGGGCTTTAACCGGGACATGGCATTTGGTGAGTATCTGCCGATGGCTGCCGGTGAGATCCTGCCCGGCTCTGATCTGAAAACTTCGCTGATCGTGTTTAATTCCGATCTGGCCGCGCAGAAAAACCCGGATCTGTACGGTTACGTGCAAACGGGTGGCTGGACGCTTGACAAGTTGTATGCGATCGTAACGGACAGCTATGAGGATCTGAACGGCAACGGCAAGGCAGATGCCGGGGACATCCGGGGCTTGGTTGCCGATTACACAGGTGCGGATGCGTTTGCGGTAGGAGCCGAGGTGGCGATGGTAAAGAAGGATGAGGACAATCTGCCTTCCGTGAGCAAAAAGGCGACTGACGGCATTACCCATGCATACGACGTGCTTCGCAAAATGATTACCCACAAATCCACTCTGTATTATTCGATGACCGATATGCCCATGTATCCGGATCCCGAGCAGGTCGCTTTTGAGATCGGAAACACGCTGCTGTGCGGGACTGACCTGCAAGCGGCGCTGAATCTTTCACAGTTGGATATGCAGATCGGTATTCTGCCGTATCCCAAGCTGGATGAGGCGCAAGAGGCGTATCATTCTTACGTAAACGTGGCAGCGACTGCGGTGATGGTGTCGAAGGGTGTGCCCGACCTTGATTTCGCGGGATATGCGCTGCAGGCCTTGTCCGAGGCATCCTTTTTCAGAACGCTTTTGCCGGAGCGCGTTTGCCACAACCCACAGGACGCGGAGATGCTGGAGCTGATTTTAGGCAGCAAGACCCCGGATTTCGGCGGCAGCTACGTCACGAGCGGACTATCCTTTTATATCAGAAAAGCACTTGAGATTGATACAAAGGACGTCAGTAAGGTTTTGAAGGAGAGTGCGACCAAGGTGGAACGTGATATCAGACATCTGGTGGTTTCGCTTCCGTAAAAGGCCCAAGAGGCTGCGGTCTGCCACGGATTGATTTTTCAAAAAAGTTTCGCGGAAATTTTGTGTTTTCGCGAAACTTTTTTGCATTTTTGGCGTCTATATAAGTGAAGGGCGTTTTCAGGCTGTTTACAAGAGCGGGGAAATATGCTATAATGAGTTGAATGAAAACTCCAAAAGGAGGAATACTGATGAAAATGAGCAAGAGAATCGGCGTTGTGTCGGTGTGTGTCGCACTGATCTGTGCATTTGCCGCATGTAATTTGGCCGATATGGAATTCGGCGGACTTGTGGGCGAGCTGTTGAACGGCTCGGGCCCCGATGGCGTGATCGAGCAGCAACCGCCCTCAATTGAGGAGACGGACGGCTGGTTTGACCGAACCGATGTGGATATCGATGTGCAGCCCGGCGGGATTTCGGGTCAGCTGCCCGGTCAGATCGTGGTCAAGGGCGACCAGATCATTATCTATGAAACCGACGGAACCTCCCAGCTCAAGGATACTCAGGCCGAGATCCTGCGCGAATCTCAGCTGGAGATGGAAAAGTACGTAGCGGATCAGTATGGCATCGATATGGCGCATAAGGTTGCCGATGCGGCCACTATGCTCGAGGTGGTACAAAATGACGTGCAGGCCGGTAGCGGCGTGAACTATATGTGCTATCTGCCGCTTTCGCAGATCGGTAAGATCAGCACCTCGGGGCTGTTCTACAGCAATCACGAGCTACCCCTGGAGCTGAACAACGGCTGCTGGTTTAACGGCTTTAACGCGGATCTTTGTATTGGCGACCGTCAGTTTGCCTTTGCGGGTTATCTGACACCTTACGTACAGCTGAACGTGGACGTGCTGGTGTATAACAGTCAGCTGCCGGAAGTTTTTGCATTTAACGTCTACGACAGCTACTATTCGGGCGAATGGACGCTGGAGACCTTGTATAAGCTTTCCAAGCAGATGTACGTCGACCTCAATGGGAACGGTCAAATGGATACCGAGGACGTGTATGCCGTTTTGTATCCCGAAAACTTTGCGGACCATATCTTTTACGGTAGCGGCATGGATCTGTTTGATAACGGTGCGATCTACGTGCATCCCGATGCGGAGTATTTCGAGCTGTGTGACCTGGCAAACAAGATCCGCGAAACATCCTTGCACGCATTTGCGTTTGAGGCCGAGGCATTGTTCCTTGAGGGCCGCGCCGCGTTCTATGCCACCACATTGGCTGATTTCGCAGGCTTTGACGGCGGCGAGCCCATGGTGACTTATGCGGATTTTGCAACAGGTGTCGTTCCCACACCCTATTATTCCACCGCAGGCGGCTATGCCTCGCACGTCGATCCCAACACAACGCCCGTGTTGGCTGTTCCGTACTGTGCGGCAGGTGAGATCGACGTGGCGATCAATGCGCTGAGCGTGCTGGCAGGGCAGTATTATGCACCCGCCGCACAGACCTGGCTGTACAAGGTTTGTTCCTCCCCCGAGGCACTTGATCTTGCACAGAGAGCGATGGATAACGTGTCCTGCGACGTGGACAGCATTATGCTGGGCGCGCTGGGATATAACTGCAATCCCGTTGAGGTAAGCGACCCGGCCTCCTACCTTGCCCAATACAGCAAGCAATTCGAAAAGGAGCTTGCCGCGATCTACCGAAAGGCCGAAAAACAGTAATTTTTTCAGACACGTGCCCCCGACTGCCGCGGC
>JAZULL010000008.1:0-3616 GCA_045603085.1 Eubacteriales bacterium
GGCGATACGGAAAGTGATGAAGGCTGCCACCCAGGCAAGGAGGATGGTGTATACGGCTGTGAATATGGCCC
The DNA here is from genome assembly GCA_045603085.1 of Eubacteriales bacterium. GTDB lineage: Bacteria > Bacillota > Clostridia > Oscillospirales > CAG-272 > SVQP01. The sequence goes on from JAZULL010000008.1 coordinate 72, forward strand.
ACTTCCAGCCCCCGCTCTCATTCTTTATGGCCACGAATGTGGCTATGCACGGGAAGTATAGGAGAATGAAGACCATGTATGCCAGGGCACCGGCCGGTGTGACCGAACGGAGAAGGGCCTTCTGGAGACGGGTCTCGCCCGAAGCAGCATTTGCCTGTGAGTCGGAAGAAACGGAAACAGAACCGGAACCAGAATCAGAATCAGAACAAGAAGAATAACTGAGTTTGCACACAAAAGGCTGTCGCATCCGTGCGACAGCCCGTACATAGAAAGGACACCATGCAGGACATTTTCGACCGATATCACCGTGCCAAAAGGGCGTTGTTTGACAGATACTATCAAAGCCTGAACGGCATGCAGAAAAAAGCCGTATATACCGTCAACGGCCCGCTTCTCATCTTAGCGGGTGCGGGAAGCGGCAAGACCACCGTGCTGGTCAAGAGAATTGCACATATCATCCGCTATGGCAACGCCTATCTGTCCGAGCGCGTGCCGGGCGGCGTCAATGCGGGGTACGTAGAGGAGCTGGAGCAGGCAATCAACCTGCCTGCCGAGCAGATCGGTGATATTCTCAGCGAGCTTGCCGACCAGCCCTGTCCGCCTTACAGAATCCTGACCTTCACCTTTACCAATAAGGCTGCCAACGAAATGAAGGAGCGACTTGCCAAGACCTTTGACGATCCCGATATCGCCAAGGACATCTGGGCAGGCACCTTCCACTCGATCTGCCTGCGCATTCTGCGCATTTACGGTGAAAGACTCGGCTATCAGAAGGAATTCACCATTTACGACGCCGACGACACCAAAAAGGCGGTCAGCTCCGCCATGAAGGCCTGCAACGTGGATGACAAGCAGTTTCCCATCAAGAGCGTAATCGCGGCCATCAGCGCGGCCAAGGAAAAGCTGCAGACCCCCGAAATGTTTGAAATGATCTCGGGCAGCGACTACAGACAGTCCCGCATTGCCAAGATCTATAAGAAATATCAATCTCAGCTCCGCGCGTCCAACGCCATGGACTTTGACGATATCATCATGAATACCGTTACGCTGTTGCGCGAGCACGAGGACGTCCGCCAGTCCTACCAGCGCAGATTTCTGTACGTCTGTGTGGACGAGTATCAGGACACCAACACAGCGCAGTTCGTGCTGACCAAGCTGCTCTCGGACGGATATCAGAACATCATGGTGGTGGGCGACGACGACCAGAGCATTTACCGCTTCCGCGGTGCAACCATTGAAAATATTCTGAGCTTTGACCGCGTGTACCCCGATGCAAGCGTGATCAGACTCGAGCAGAATTACCGCTCCACCCAGACCATTCTGGATGCCGCCAACGAGGTCATCTCGCACAACTCGGGGCGAAAGGGCAAAACGCTTTGGACGGCAGGGGATAAGGGTGAGAAGATCCATCTCAAGCAGCTGGAAACGCAGGATTTCGAGGCGCGTGAGATCATTTCCGTAGTCAACCGCGGCGTAGCCTCGGGCGAATACCACTACCGCGACTATGCTGTGCTGTACCGTACCAATGCGCAGGCCAGCAGCATTGAGCGAGCCTTTGCCAAGAGCGCCATGCCGTACAGAATCCTGGGCGGCGTCCGCTTCTCGGATCGCAAGGAAATCCGCGACATCGTGGCATACCTGCAGCTGCTGGTCAACCATAACGACCGCGAGAGACTTTTGCGTGTGATCAACGAGCCCCGCCGCAAGATCGGCGACCGCACCTTGGAGGCTGTGGAAATGATCGCCGAGGAGCAGGGAAAGTCCATGTTCGAGGTCATGCAAGAGGCCAACCGCTATGCCGCACTCTCGCGCTCGGCTGTCCCGCTGATGAACTTTACCGCCCTGATCAACGAGTTGACCGCACTTGTGGGCAAAATGCCGCTTGGCGAGCTGTTTGATCAGGTGGCCGATCGCTCGGGCTACCGCCAGATGCTGATCGACGGCGGCGAGCAGGAAAAGGATCGTCTGGATAACCTGAATGAATTCAAATCCGCCATCGTGGAGTACGAATCCCGCACAGAGGAGGACGTAGAGCCCACGCTGACAGGATTCCTTGAAGAGAACGCGCTGGTTGCAGACGTTGACCGCTACGATGAAAGCGCGGACGCCGTGGTCATGATGACCATCCACAGCGCCAAGGGTCTGGAATTTCCCATCGTGTTCCTGCCCGGTATGGAGGACGGCCTGTTCCCGGGCATGCAGACCATCACCGCGGGAGCGGACGAGATGGAGGAGGAGAGAAGACTTGCCTACGTTGCGCTGACGCGCGCCAAGAAAAAGATCTATATCTACCATACCAAATCGCGCCTGCTTTACGGTCGCACTACTTATAATCCGCTCTCTCGGTTCGTGTCCGAGATTCCCTCAGCGCTGATCGATAAGTATGAGGAAACGCCCGTGCGCAATCCCTATAGCCAACAGCCGGTCAAAAAGACCTATTATTCGGATTCCTGGAGCAATCCGAGCGCAGCCGCTTCTGCAAGAGGGACAAGCCCTGCACGCTCCTATACCGCACCAAAGCCGCAACCTCAAACGGCGCCTGCGGGCAAGAGAGAGGTGTTCTCGCCCGGTGACCGCGTCAAGCACATGACCTTTGGCGAGGGCGAGATTTTGTCGGTTCGCAATATGGGTGCGGACGTGCTGTACGAGGTCATGTTTGACACGGTCGGCACCAAAAAATTAATGGCTACCTACGCAAGACTTAAAAAAATATAAAATCATTTCGGAGGCATACATATCATGTTGATTTCCATCACAGGCAAGCTTGGCAGCGGCAAATCCACCGTCTGCAATCTGCTCAAGGACCGCTACGGCTTTGAGATTTACAGCACGGGCGCTTTTCAGAGGGAGGTTGCCAGAAAAATGGGCATTACCACGCTGGAGCTGAACAAGAGACTGCGCGAGGACCCCTCGCTGGACTATATCATTGACGACGCGGTCAAGCAGATGTCGATCGAAAAGGCAGAGGAAAAGCTGATCTTCGATTCGCGCATGGCATGGCATTTTGCGGTCAAGTCGTTCAAAATTTTCCTGACCATCGATCCCTGCGAGGCCGCAAGACGCGTTATGAAAAACCAGCGCGGCTGCGAGGAGTTTTATGCCGATGAAAACGAGGCTTGCGAAAAGCTGATCGAGCGCAGCCAGGTCGAGCAGGCAAGATTTATGCAGATCTACGGCGTGGACTACTACGATTTTGACAACTATGACCTGATCGTGGACACCACCGCCCGCACCCCGGATGAGATCATCGAGATCATCATGTCGGCCTATGAGAGCTACGTTGCAGACGAGGCTTCTTATTCCCGTAAGGTATTTGACTAAAATAAAACGGCCTGCTTGGCATCCCTGCCGTAGAGCAGGGATGCAGTTATGATCGCCTTCGGCGAGTTTTGAGTTATGATTGGCTACGCCAAGTTATGATGTGCCTATGGCACAGCTTGAAGCAACAAGGCGATCATATCATAACGTTTGCGAAGCAAACTCATAACTCATAACTCATAACTCATAATGAAAATTGCATTTGTTTTCTTCGGCTATAGCCGAAG
>JAZULL010000009.1:0-3332 GCA_045603085.1 Eubacteriales bacterium
TTGTAAAACAGTTGATCTTCTAATAGATCCGACAAATCAAAAAGCCATATGACCTTATTCCCCAAGTTAAAATAGAAATTATTTCTATCATCAAAAGCCTTCACAGGCATAATGCTGTGCTGAAATTCAATAACTGTACGGTCAATCATCACATCAGCACGATGCTTAGTATCTCCCAGCGACAGTTTTACTTCTTGATTTTCTTTTGGGAAAAGCGATTGCCAGTCATTGTGCCAAGGAGATATATCGTAGCTATGACTGCGTTCCCAAGTATCAGAGCACAGGTGGTTTTGCTTATGAGCAAAATGATGCTGTCGAATTTCTCCCTTTTTGGTAGTCAGAGGTGCGCCACAATAGGGGCAATAATATTCTTGGTTGCTATGTGTTTCATCAATATGTACTCTATTGTCATTATAATCCACTGCAAATAGCATCTATTCACACCTCCGTTTCGAACTTATAGTTAATTATACCACATTATCTGTCCAATTAAAAGAACTTTTAACACTCCACCGCGACCTTGATGACTCCGTCGCGTTTATTTTCAAACAGCTCATACGCCTCGTCGATCTTCGAGAGCGGATAGGTATGCGTGATCAGCGGCTCGGTGTCGAGCTTGCTCTCGGCAATCAGCTTCAGCGTTTCCTCACAATCGCAACCGTCAACGCCGCCGGTCTTGAAGGTCAGATTCTTGCCGTACATATCGGGCAGAGGCAAGGTCTGCGCCTTGTCGTAAAGCGCCACCACCGTGACGATTGCATTCGGGCGCGCACATTGCCATGCAAGCTCGAAGGTGTTCATACCACCGACTTCGTCGGTGGAGGCCCCTGCCACCTCAAGCACCACGTCCGCACCGCCGTGATCGCTGTTCTCATGAACAAAATCAAGGCATTTTTCGGGCGTGACCGTCAGCACATCGGAATAATGCTCATTGACGAATTTGATTCGGTTCTCGTCCTTCTCGCACACGATGATGCGCTTGGGATTTTTCAGCATCACGCACAGGAGCGTGCAGATTCCCGTGGGGCCTGCTCCGATGATGAGAACGGTATCGTCCTCTGTGATCTCGGAGATCTTTGCCGCCCAATAGCCCGTGGCAAGAACGTCGCCTACGAGCAGAGCTTGTCTGTCGGTTACGCTATCGGGAATCTTGTTCAGCCCCTGATCCGCAAACGGCACGCGCACGTACTCCGCCTGACCGCCATCGATGCGGCAACCAAGTGCCCAACCGCCGTTCTTGTCGGTGCAGTTGTTGACAAAACCTTTCTTGCAGAAGAAGCACTCGCCGCAGAAGGTTTCCACATTGACCGTGACTCTGTCGCCGGGGCTAACGTGCGTAATCGCCGAGCCGACTTCTTCCACGATGCCGACCATCTCGTGACCGATCGTGATTCCTTCCACAGCTCTCGGCACGCTGCCGTGTTTAATATGTAAATCGCTTGAACAGATGCTCGCAAGCGTGACCTTGACGATCGCATCCCTCTCGTGCTGTATCGTAGGCTTCGGCTTCTCAACCAAGCCGAATTTTCCTTTTGATATGTATGTGTAGGTTAGCATAATTACCTCCTGATTTTCGTTACCTTATTATACCATGAAGCAAAAATGTTTGCTTGCAAGGACATTTTTGCGAAGCCGTCAATAACGCAGGCGCACAAGGTGCGCAAAGGGCGTAGCCCAAGGACTTGCGATAGCAAGGCTTTCTGCGTTTATTATACCACAAAACTCGTCCTCTTTCAACCGCATTGTGAGAACACACGAGATCTGCTTGCACGTGTAGCTCATCATGTCACATTACATCACAAAAGTGCGAATAATGCAAGGCATTTTTCATTTGTCTTGACAAGTGCCAAACAAAAAGGCAAGGGATATTTCACCGACGCCCGAGCTGTTTTTTCAAGACAATGCGACACTCTATTGCATTTTGTTTTGCGATGTGGTATAATATGGGAAAGAACATCTTGGAAGGAGCACCATTATGACCCATCGCATTCGCACCTTGGCGCTGATCTGCGCCCTTCTTATGCTGGCGACTTCCCTTTTGGTTGGTTGTGACACATCGGGCAAGAATCCCGACCAGACCACCGAGGAAACTGCCGAGCAAATCACCACCGAAAAGGAGACCGATCCCATGACCGAGCCCGACACCACCGAGGAGGCTACCACCGAAGAGGTTACAACCGAAGTCGTTGAGAGCACGCCCGACGGCACCATTCCCTTTGTGCCCGATCACCCCGAGGTCATCAGCGCGGATTGGAAGGCGATATGGCTCTCCCAGTTTGACCTTCAGCCCATCTACACCGATGGCGGCAAGCAGCGCGCCGAGGCGGATTTCCGCAGCCGCATGGCACAGGTGCTGGATAACGTTGTCAGCGACGGCTTTAACACCGTGGTGCTGCAGATGCGTCCGTACGCCGACAGCATCTACCCCTCCGAGGTCTACCCGCCCAGCAAGTATTCCATAGGCTCTTATGCGGGTGAGTTTACATACGATCCTATCGCCATCATCATGGAGCTTTGCAAGGAAAGAAGCCTTTCGGTTCACGGCTGGATCAACCCCATGCGCGGCATGACCGAGGACGAGATCAAGCAGGTTGACGACAAGTACCTGATCAAGCAATGGTACAACGACGCCTCCAAAAAGGGCGATTATATCGTATTCGTCAACAAGAACTGGTATCTCAACATTGCACATCCCGAGGTCAGAGCCCTGATCTGTGACGGTGCTGCCGAGATTCTTGCCAAGTACGAGATGGACGGCATCCACATGGACGACTACTTCTACCCCACCACCGATCCCTCCTTTGACCAGAAGGCTTACAACGCCTACAAGCAGGGTGGCGGTACACTCGCTTTGGCCGATTGGCGCAAGGACTGCTTGAGCACGCTGGTTGCCGAGCTTTACGCTACGGTCAAGACTCACGATCTGCGCGCGCTGTTCGGCATTTCTCCTGCGGGCAACATCAACACGGTCAGAGACAGCCACTACGCTGACGTGGACACCTGGTGCGGCAACCCCGGTTATCTTGACTACATCATGCCTCAGGTCTACTTCGGCTTTGAGCATGCCAACTGGGCATTTGACAAGACCTGCAACATCTGGCAGGACATCATCAAGACCGATTACGTCAGCCTGATTGTCGGCATGTCGTTTGGCAAGGCGCTCTCCGGCGTGGACAACTATGCGGGCGCGGCCGGCAAGGATGAATGGACTCGCCACAAGGACATCATGTTGCGCTCGCTGCAGTATACCGAGCAGCTGGATAAGTGCGTGGGCGTGACTGTCTTCTGCTACCAGTACCTCTGGGATCGCGGCAACGGCACCATCGTCACCG
>JAZULL010000010.1:0-15044 GCA_045603085.1 Eubacteriales bacterium
GGAAAACGAAGGGAGGCGAAGCCATGTATTCCCGCGCCTATGTGGAGATCACCAATATCTGCAACCGGAATTGCTCCTTCTGTCCCGGCACGCAGCGGCCGAAGCGGCAGATGCGCCTGGAAGAGTTTCGCCTGGTGGCGCAAAAGCTGCGCCCCCTGACCCAGTACCTTTATTATCACCTGATGGGCGAGCCGCTGACCCACCCCGACTTGCCGCGTTTTCTTGGCATGGCCCGCGAGCGCGGGTTTTACTCGGTCATCACCACCAACGGCACTCTGCTCTCCCGCCGACAGGACGAGATCATCGCCGCCCGCCCGCATAAGGTCAGCATTTCGGTGCACAGCTTTGAGAACGGCACCGAGCGAGTCCTTGCATCTTATCTTGCAGGCATTGCCGACTTTGCCGACGCCGCCTCGTGCGCGGGCATTATCGTGGTATTTCGCCTTTGGAACAAGGGCTTTGACGGCGGCAGAAACCAAATCATCGAAGCATTTTTGCGCGAGCGGTTTGCCGGCGAGTGGGCGCAAAACACCCGCGGCATCCGCATCCGCGACAAGCTGCACCTTGAATGGGGCGACCGCTTTATCTGGCCCGACAAGGACGCCGAAACTCTTGGCGACCAAGTTTTCTGCTACGGACTTGGCGACCATTTCGGCATTCTCTCGGACGGCACGGTCGTGCCCTGCTGTATGGGCAGCGACGGCATCATCAACCTCGGCAACGTGTTCAAGCAGCCCTTGCCCGAGATCCTGACCTCCCCCCGCGCCTGCGCCATGGTTGAAGGCTTTGCCTGCCGCCAAGCCTCGGAGGATCTTTGCCGCAGATGCGCTTACGCGCAGCGGTTTGTATAAAAAATTCGCACGCCAATCAAAGGAACCATCGTTATGAAACTCTTTTTGAAGGGATTGCGCTCCGGCATTCCCATCGGACTTGGATACCTTTCGGTATCGTTCTCTTTTGGCATCATGGCCATCTCCATGGGCTTTACCTGGTGGCAGGCGGTCATCATTTCCATGACCACCGTGACCTCGGCAGGTCAGCTTGCCGCCTTAGATATTATGATCAACCCCGGGCAGTACGCCGCCATGCTGATCTCTCAGCTGACCGTCAACGTCCGCTATTCCTTCATGTCCATATCGCTCTCGCAAAAGACGTCGGATAAATTCACCGGCATCAAGCGTTGGCTGCTGGGCTTTTTCATGACCGACGAGATCTTTGCCGTGGCCGCCGCCGAGGACGAGGTCGACCCCAAATTTTTCGCAGGACTTTCAATCATCCCCTACCTTGGCTGGACGCTGGGCACGCTGATTGGCGCACTTGTGGGCAACGTGCTCCCCGCAATCGTTATGAGTGCGCTGTGTCTTGCCATTTACGGCATGTTCTTGGCCATTGTTGCCCCCGTGGCAAAGGGCTCGCGCGCGGTGCTTGCCGTGGTTGGCATTGCGGGCGCTCTGCATTGCGTATTTTATTACGTTCCCGTGCTGAACACGGTTTCCTCCGGTATCTCGATCAGCATCTGCGCCATCGTAGCGGCGGTGCTGGGCGCGCTTCTCTTCCCCGTGAAGGATCAAGAGGAGGTGGCAGAATGAAGGACTTCTGGATCTATCTTTTGATCTTGGCAGGCTCGACCTACCTCATCCGCGCCATTCCCTTTGCGGCCATGCGCAAAAAGATCAACAACCGCTTTATCAAGTCGTTTCTGTACTACATCCCCTACTCCGTGCTCTCAGCCATGACCCTACCCGCCGCGTTTTATGCAACGGGCAACGTGGTCTCGGGCGCGGTCGGCCTTGTGGTGGGCGGCATTTTCGCCTATAAGGGCAAGGGGCTGACCTTGGTTGCCGTCGTTTCCTGCGCCGCGGCGTTTTTGACCGAGTGCGTTCTGAGACTGCTGCAGCCCGCGGCTTAAAACTCTGATGAAAGGAATCCTGTAATGAAAAAACGCGTTATCACCTTGATTATCTGCGGTGCGCTGACACTCATTCTGACGTTGCCCTGTGTGTTTGCTTGCCTTGCCGCGTTCGGAGGCGCAAACATTCTCAAAATTTCAGATGCCAAGCTTGTTTCGGGCACTCAGAACCTTTACGAAACCGATGATTTTTATCTGCTCTTAGTGCCATCCGATTCTATGAGCCCCGCATTTTCCAAAGGGGATCTGATCTCGGTGGAAAAAGCAACTGTGACCGTTATCAACTTAGACGAGATTCTGGACTATCATGTCGGTGACATAATCGTTTACGCCTCATCCGAAGAAGGTGTATACGACGTGGGCTATATCAAAGAAAGAGACTCTATTGGCGGTTGGGACCTGTATACCGTATGCGGATATCCCCGGAAGTCCGACGGTACAAGCGCCCCGGAAACAACTGTTCGGGAGTTCAACGTGTTTGGCCATTACGCGGGCATCGTCATCCCGAACGGTCTGGAGACTCTTGAGGAGGTCAAAACTCCTTCCGGTTATAGGTCTTACGTGATCATAACGGTTCTCTCCTCTGCGTTCGCACTGCTTTCGGGCATTGCCGTCCTGCTAAGTCAGGTGTTCGGGATCATCAGCCTCTTCCACATTTCAAAAATGCGCAAGCAGGCTGCTTTTGATGCCATGCGTCGGTCGGACATTTATACACCTCTCCACGAGTCTGACGATGAAGTTTTGTGTGCCCCTAACGACGAACTGCGACGGGTCAGAGAAGAGGGCAAGACAACGTTTCTCGGGAAATAACCGTAAAAAGCACCCGTGCCTGCGGGTGCTTTGCATTGCCAAAGAAAGGAGGATTGATATGAGTCATTCAAAGCCGAATACCACACGCAATTACAAGCTCGACCTGTTGCGCTTTATATGCGCGTGCCTTGTTATCATGATTCACATCCCCTTTGTCGAGTATGATGCCGTCAATCCCCTGACCAGAATTGCCGTCCCCATCTTCTTTATGATCAGCGGATATTTTTATTCCTCTGTCAGGTCGCGCGATGCCGAGCGCAGGCAGATCAAAAAGATCGCGGTGCTGACCGCCCTTGGCACACTACTGCACTTTGCGATTTACGCCGCCATGGCATTTTGGAGAAACAATACGCCGCCCGAGTGGCTGGCGCAAAATTTCACATTCGAAAGTGCGATCGAGCTGCTGTTCTTCAACATCGTACCCTTTTCAAGCCCCTTGTGGTATTTGTTCGCGCTGTTGTACGTGCTGATCCTCGTTTGGCTGTTTGAAAAGCTGCTCTCCCGCAGATACCTGTACTTTGCCATTCCGATTTTGCCGGCTTGTAATTTGTGTCTGGGAACGTACGCGATTCCTCTTTTCGGTCACACCACCGATCTGTTTCTGAGCAGAAATTTCCTGTTTGCAGGCCTGCCTTTCTTTTTGCTGGGCGATTATTTGTTTGCGCACAAGGACAAGATCCGCATTCCAAACGCATGGCTGATCGTCATTGCCCTGTACGCCGCCGTCACGTCCTACTGCGAGCGATACGTGCTGCAGCTGTTTGGCGCGTTCGAGCACGAGGACGTGTTCGTTGGAACAATTCTCATGAGCCTTGCCGTCTTTCTGATCGCCGTCAACCCGAACAAAACGCAGCCAAAGCCTTGGCTGATCAAGCTTTCCGCATGGGCACGGCAGCTCTCTCTGCCCATGTATTTGCTGCATACCGTGTTGTATCACGCTCTTTATGCGGTGCTGCGGCAATTGCCCGTCGGGGCACTTGCCGACGCCTACGCTAAAAATGCGATGTACGCCATCTTGCCGATCACGGTAGTCGTCGCCGCAATTTGGATGCTTTGTAAAAAGGCCGTCCAAAAGTGCGCTTTAAGCAAGTGCGCCCCGTAAAAATCCGAGCATTCCCTCCACGAAAGCCACCCGCTCCCGGCGGGTGGCTTTGATTTTCAAAAACCTCTTGCAATTTGCGTATATGCGTGATATAATAAGGGTTAATAGATTTTTTCCCAGAAAGGCAAGTTTATGGACTACCGTTTTTCCGATCAAATCGCGGGCATGAAGCCCAGCGCGATTCGTGAGATCCTCAAAGCCCCTGCGGATGCAGAGACCATCTCGTTTGCCGCCGGCAACCCCTCTCCCGAATCCTTCCCCGTTTGTGAGCTGGCGCGGCTTTCCGCCGACATCTTTGAGCACAGCTCCACCACCGCCCTGCAATACGGCGCGACCGACGGCTATCCCCCTCTGCGCGCGGCTGTGGCCAAGTGGCAAAAGGAGCGATGGCAGATCGGTAAAACGGCCGACGAGGGCTACGAATTCAATGACACCACGCTGATCGTCAGCGGTGGCACGCAGGGCATTGAGCTCTGTTGCCGCGTGCTGTGCAATCCCGGTGAGGCCGTCATTTGCGAGGATCCCTCGTTTATCGGTGCACTCAACGCCTTCCGCTCAGCCGGCTTGCGCACGGTGGGCGTCCCCATGAACGACTGCGGTATTGACCCGGACGCGCTGGAGCAGACCATCCTTGCCAACCCCGACGCGCATCTTCTTTACGTCATCCCCACCTTCCAGAATCCTATGGGTCTTTCCTGGACGCTGGAAACCAGAAAAGCAGTCTTGGCGCTGGCAAAAAAATACGGCCTGATCATCCTTGAAGACAACCCCTACGGCGAGACCCGTTTTGCAGGCGAGGAGCTTCCCACGCTCAAGAGCATGGATGAGGACGGCATTGTGGTCTACTGCTCCACCTTCTCCAAGGTGCTCTCTGCGGGCATGCGCGTCGGCTTTGTGGTCGCCCCCGAGCAGATCGCATCCAAAATGGTCATCGTCAAGCAGACCGAGGACGTGCACACCAACCTGTTCTTCCAGATGCTGTGCCACCGCTATATCACCGAGTGCGACCTTTACGCGCACATCGATCACATCAAGGACATCTACCGCCGCAAGTGCACGCTCATGCTTTCATGCCTTGCCAAGGAGCTGCCCGAGCAGATCACCTACACCAAGCCCCAGGGCGGTCTGTTTATCTGGTGCACCCTGCCCGACGGCATCGACAGCATGGAGTTCGTCCGCGCCTGCAAGGAAAAGAAGCTGCTTGTGGTGCCCGGTGCGACCTTCAACTGCGATCAGGATGCTCCCTCGTGCGGCTTCCGTATCAATTTCTCCACCCCCTCGGATACACAGATCATCGAGGGCTGCGCAAGACTGGGCGCGGTGGCAAGAGAATTTCTTAAGTAAATTTCCATTGAAAGGATCTATATCATGTTTCAGAATCAAAAGGTTTCCTTTTCCGGCGTTCAGCCCAGCGGTAACTTGACCATTGGCAACTATCTGGGCGCACTCCGTAATTTTTCTTCTTATTCCGATGATTATAAGTGCCTTTACTGCGTAGTTGACCAGCACGCCATCACGGTGCGCCAGGTTCCCGCAGATCTGCCCCGCCGCACCTACGAGACGCTGGCACTTTACATGGCCTGCGGCCTTGACCCCGAAAAGAACACTTTGTACGTGCAGTCCCACGTGCACGAGCACACCGAGCTTGCATGGCTGCTCAACTGCTTCACCATGTTCGGAGAGCTGTCCCGCATGACGCAGTTCAAGGATAAGAGCACCAAGCACGCGGACAACATCAACGCAGGTCTTTTCACCTACCCCGTTCTCATGGCGGCAGACATTCTGCTGTACCAGACCGACGTCGTACCTGTGGGCATTGACCAAAAGCAGCACGTTGAGCTGTGCCGTGATATCGCAACCCGTTTCAATTCTATTTACCCCGATACCTTTACCATTCCCGAGCCCGTCATCTCCAAGTCCGGCATGAAGATCATGTCGCTGGCCGAGCCGACCAAGAAGATGAGCAAGTCGGACGAGAACCCCAACGCCGTGGTCTACATCTTAGACGACAAGGATACCATTATCCGCAAATTCAAGAGAGCCGTGACCGATTCGGACACCGAGGTTCGCTTCGCGCCCGGCAAGGACGGCATCAATAACCTGATGTCCATTTACGCTTGCTTTACCGGCAAGACCATGGAACAGATCGAAGCCGAATTTGCAGGCAAGGGATACGGCGACTTCAAGCTGGCCGTTGGCGAGGTCTGCGCGGATGCACTCGCACCCGTTCAGCAGAGATTCGCGCAGCTCATGAGCGACAAGGGTGCGCTGGAGGCGCAGATGAAGAAGGGCGCGGAAGAAGCCTCTTACATGGCTCGCCGCACCGTTTCCAAGGTAGAAAAGAAGCTGGGATTCGTCCAGCTCAGATAGCCTCACGGGAATCGAACCAAATTGCCCGAGGGCGATTCATTTTCGCATCTTTCGCCAAAGCTCGCCTTGCAAGAATAACATTTTCGGGGGAAGTCTTACATAAGGCTTTCCCCGCTTATTTTCTACCCACCTATTGACAAACCGAAAGTTCGGTGCTATACTGAAAAAAACAAAAACAAGGAGTATGACATGAAGAGATTTACCAACAATCTCAATACCACCGTGCGCGGCATGTATCCCATGGATTGGGAACAGTCGGGCTTGTATTGTCATACCCATTTTTTCGGATAACGTTTATTACAGGACGAAAAGATTTGGATATTGTCGGTACAAGTCGTAAGATAACGATTTGTACCTGTTTTTATTTTGGAGGTTTATGATGGAGAGATTAGAAGCCATTAACACGTTTTACGAAAACTACAACGAACAGCAGAGATTTGACAGCAATCACGGCGCGGTTGAGTTTCTGACCACTATCCACTATATCGAAAAGTATCTGACCCCCGGCATGACCGTAGTGGAAATTGGTGCGGGCACGGGCAGATACTCCCACTATTTTGCAAGAAACGGCTACGAGGTGGATGCCATCGAGCTTGTCGAGCACAACGTAAAGGTCTTTCGCGAAAACACCTTGCCCGGCGAAAAGGTCACCGTCAAGCAAGGCGACGCCATTGATCTTTCCGACATTCCCTCGGACAAGTACGATATCACGCTTCTGCTGGGACCTATGTATCACCTATACACCGAGCAGGAGCAAAAAGCGGCTCTGGGCGAGGCGCTTCGCGTCACCAAGCCGGATGGCGTGCTGTTTGTGGCATATTGCAACAGCGACATGACCATGTATCAATATTGCTTCGGACGAGGCATGATCCACCAAGCCATTTTACAAAACAAGATCAACACCGACACCTTTAAGCTGTATTCTCTGCCAGAGGACGTGTTCCAGCTGTACCGCCGCGAGGACATCGACGCGCTGACCAAGGAGACTGACGCAGAGCGATTGCATTACGTTGGCACAGACATGCTGGCGCACCTGATGCGCGACACATTGGACGCTATGGATCAGGAAACCTTTGCCGTCTACATGAAATATCACATGAACATCTGCGAGCGCCCCGACATGGTGGGCGCTACAAACCACATTTTAGACGTATTGAGAAAGAAACAAACATGAACATCATAATCAAAAACACAGAGCCCTGCGAGGCAGAGGCTCTTGCAAGAATACAAAAAGCGGCTTTTATGCCGCTATACGAAAAATACCACGATGAGGGCAGCCCTGCTTTGCGCGGTACGGACGAGCTCCTTGCACGCATGACACCCAATTATCGCGTGTTCACCATTCTGTGCGACGGCGAGACGGTGGGCGGCATTTTTTACCGTCTGCACGGCAAATACACCCCGGAAAAATTCTTAGGTGAAGGCGAATACTACCTTTGCCGCATCTGGATCGATCCGACGTATCAAAACAGAGGCATTGCCGCCGCTGCTATCTTGCTTTGTGAGCGTGAATTCCCCGACGTGCGCCGCTTTTTTGTGGATTTCCCCATCGACATGGAGAAAAACAAACGCTGCTATCAAAAGGTCGGTTTTTGCGACACCGGCGAGCGCAGACCCGGCGGAGAAAACTTGACTCTGGCACTTTACAAAAAAGAAGTGATACACAATCAGACACAATCCCCTGCATTGCCGATTATTCATCCCGTAAAAGCCGATGAACTCCCCGCCTGTCTGCATGTCATTCACCAAAGCTTTGCCACGGTGGCCAAACAGTTTGGCCTGACACGCGAAAATTGTCCCAAGCACACAAGTTTTCTGCCACTTTCATACTTGGAAACGCAGCTTGGCTGGGGCTGGCAGATGTTCGGGCTGTTCGCGGGCAAGGCATTGATCGGCTACGTATCCTTATCAGCAGAGGGAGAAGTCTACACTCTGCATAATCTCGCGGTGCTCCCCGAATACCGTCACAAGGGCTTTGGCAAACAGCTGCTTGACTATGCCAAGGCACGTGTAAAGGATTTGGACGGCAGCACCATCAAAATCGGCATCATCGACGAGAGCACCGTTTTGAAAGAATGGTATGCCGCCAATGGGTTTGTGCACACAGGATCACAGAAATTTGACCACTTGCCCTTTACCACCGGTTATATGGAATACACTATCAGAAAGGAGTATGCACAATGAGCAAAACGTTAGTGATCATCATCGGCCCGCATGCGGTGGGCAAAATGACGGTTGGGCAGGAGCTTGCCAAGATCACCGGTCTGCGGCTGTTTCACAACCACATGTCGATTGAGCTGACGCGCAAGCTGTTTGACTTTGGCACACCCGAATTCCGCGAGTTCAACAGCACCGTCCGTCAGACCGTTTTTGAATTATTCGCCAAGGGGAATTTCCCCGGCCTGATCTTTACCTACATGGTCGATTTTGATATGCAGAGCGAATTCGACTACCTGCAAAGCCTTATCGATTTGTTCCGCGAAAACGGTGCCGACTGCCACGTGGTGGAGCTTTGTGCGGATTTTGACGTGCGCCTGGAGCGCAACAAGAGCGAAAACCGACTTGCACACAAGGAATCCAAGCGCGATCTGGAATGGAGCGAGCGCGAGATGCGCCACACGTCCAAGGAGCACCGCTTGAGCTCCCGCGAGGGAGAAATCTTGCCGTTTGAAAGCTATATCAAGATCGACAATACGCACCTCTCCCCCGATGAGGTGGCGCAAACAATCAAGGATCATTTCAAGATTTGACCAAGGAGCTTATTATGATACTTCAACCTAAACAAATCAAATTAAAGGACGGCAGAACGGCCATCCTGCGCACGCCCGAAACAGAGGATGCGGCACAACTGTTGGATTTCATTACCAAGGCTTGCGGCGAGACCGATTTTTTGACGCGCTACCCCGAGGAATGGGAGAATATGCCGCCGGAGCGCGAGCAGGCTTGGATCAACGGTCTGCGCAACTCCCGAAACGATCTCGCCATTGCCTGCTTTGTGGACGGCAAGCCGGTGGGAAACGGCGAGATCGACTTCAAACCCGGCATCAAGATGGGTCACCGCGCATCGGTCGCCATTGCGATTTTACGGGAATACTGGGACTTGGGTATCGGCTCTGCCATGTTTCGCGAAATGATCGCGGCGGCGCGCGAGCACGGCACGCAAATTCTTGAGCTGGAATTCATCGAGGGCAACGCCCGCGCCCGCGCCCTTTATGAAAAATTCGGCTTTGAGGTCATTGGCAAAAAGCCAAACGCCATTCGCCTCAAGGACGGCACCCTGCTTGCCGAATACATGATGCAGAAATACCTGTAAGGCAACCGCACTCCCCTCATACAAGCAAAAATCTCCCCCTTGCATGGCAAGGAGGAGATTTTTCTTATCAGATTTTATTCCACCACGACAACGCCGCCTTCTTTGACGGTGATGCTCATGCCGTCCTTGACGTAAGCAAGGAACTCGTCGCCAAGGCAATCGACGACGGGCATGCTCACGCCGTCTACCCAAACGTCGGCCAGTACCGCACCAGCGGCCGCCAGCGAGTCGATATGATTTGCAAACAGCATGCATGCGGGCTGCTTGTGCATGGCGCATGCGCAATACAGTACCAGACCGCCCGTGGTCGAGCCGATGGTCTGCGGCAGGCAAAGTGCCTTACCAAGCATGCTCTTGCCGTGCAGATCGGTGTTATTCTGGTCGCCGCACTTGACTTCCTTATCGCCAAACTGCAGCGCCATCTGGAAGGATGCCAGCGTATTGAATCCCTGCGTGGAAACCAGGGCTTCAGCCTTGACCTCGCCGGGGGTGACTACTCTACCCTTAAATTCTCTCATGCCTTGTTACCTCCCGTGATAATCTGCAGAATTTCCTCGTCTCTGTAATATCTCGAGCTGGTGTAGGTGCGCAGCTTGTTGGACGAGGTGATGACCGGCATCTTTTTGCAAAGCGGATTGTTCATATACATCAAGGGACAAATATACGACGTGATGACGCCGGTCGCCTTGAGTCTTACGGCGTAATCGGTCTTGCCAAATGCCTCCAGCACGGCGGGAGCGGCGGTCAGCACGGTAGGGATGACCACCTTCTTTTTGCCGTTTGCGGCAAGAGCGGCCTCGATGTTGTCGGTCCAGGTCTTAAGCTGCTCCAAGGAGAGGTGCGGACAGCCCACAAAGCACAGCTTGGGGGTGGCGTCGGGCTTTTTCCACATCACGGGATAATTGTCCTGCACACGCTGCAGCTCGGCGTCGTCGATGATATACTCGCGCGCACCCTCTGCGATCAGGGACTGTCCCAGCTCGACCGCCTCGGGGGTCAGATTTGCAATATGGTAAAGGCCAACCGCGCCGTTGGATGCGGTAGCCGCGCCGAAATCCTTGAGGTATGCGCATGCGGCATCGTCAAGCTCGGTACCGATCCACTGATCAAGACCGACGACGTAAGGCACGTCCTCCATGACCTTCATGCCGATGGCAGAGCCGAGAAGCTGTGCCTCGGGCTTCTTGGTGGTCTGCACCTTGACCACCCAAGTCGCTTTTCTTCCCTCGTCGGTCAGCAGTCCGAAATAAGGAACGTAGCCCACAATCGAGCCCATAATATCGATAATACCCGAGTTACGGTTACATCTTGCACCCAGCACCGAGTTGGCGTATACCACCGCCGAGGACTCTGCCCAGGACAGCACGTCACCCTTCTGCGGCTTGTTGCCAACCTCGTCCATATAGCAGGTGCAGGTAAAGGCCTTGTCATCCATCAGACCCAGCTTGTGCAGCTGCTCCTCATAGAAATCCTGCTTGGTATACATGAACTTATTGAAAACAAGGTTCTGCAGAACGTTGGCCGGCACGTTCTTATCCAGAGGACGAGGGTCAACCGAGAATTTCTGATCCGACGCTACGCCCGCATCCAGCAGCTGCTGCATCAGATCGTACACGGGAGACATGACCTTAAGGCCAAACGATGTAACAAGGTGATTATACTTGGACGTGATGGGAACCAGCTTTTCAGCCTCAAACGCGTCACCGTACATGACCAGCGTTTTCATAACCTTGGCCAGCGTTTCGCCCTTCTCGCCGTCCAGGATTGCCTGTTGTTCTTTTGTCAGTATCATAGACAATCATCCTTTCATGAATGAATTACAATTCAATTGAAATTCTTCGCCTACGCGAAGAATTTCTACCTCAATGTTCGCCATCGGCGAACATATCACTGCGGCTCTGCCGCAATATCACTTGCCCGCAGGGCAAATATCACTCGCGCGAAGCGCGAATACCACCGCAATGAAGCTTACAGCTTCATTGCTACGTCCCACGCGCCCCAGATAACGGTGCGCAGGTTGCCGACCGCCTTGGCGTCACCAATGACGTGCACGCCCTTGGTGGCTACGGGAGCGGGATTATAACCGACCGACAGAATCACCGTATCGGCCTCGATCTGCTCGGTCGAGCCATCCTTGTGCTTGATGGTCACGCCCTGCTCGGTGATCTCGCTGACGCCGGATTCCAGATGTACGGGCACCTTATTGGTTTTGAAGAAGTCGCGCAGGTAGCTGGTGTTTGCCAGACAAATACCCTTGGTGGTGATCAGGTCGTCCTGCATTTCCACAATGGTGGGGGCTTTACCCTGCAGATACAGCTCGTACGCGATCTCACAGCCGGTCAAGCCGCCGCCGATGACCACAACCTTGTTGCCTGCCTTGCTGTTATCCAAAAGGAAGTCCACAGCCTCAATCGCGCGCTCTGCGCCGGGGATCGGGATGCGCTTTGCCACAGCACCGGTTGCCACGATGACCTCGTCAGCGTCCAGAGCCTTGACGTCCTTAACCTCGTTGTTGAACTTAATCTCAATGGGGTGCTTGGCCATCTCGCGGATATACCACGCGATCAGGTCGCGATCCTTTTCCTTGAACGAGGGAGCGGCGGCCGCGATAAATACGCCACCCAGCTTGTCACTCTTTTCATACAGCGTGACCTTATGGCCTCTCTTGGCACAAACGATAGCCGCTTCCATACCGCCGATGCCGCCGCCGATGACCGCGATCTTCTTTGCCTTCTTGGCAGGAGCGATATAATATTTTTTGGACTGCATGGTCTCGGGATTGATGGCACAGCGGGAAAGACCCATGGTATCGGTCAGGTCCTGCGTGTTGGCATGGCCCTTGGAGCGGGAGAAATTGAAGCAAGCATTATGGCAGCAGATACAGGGCTTGATATCTTCGAGTCTGTCCTCGATCAGCTTGGTGATCCATGCAGGGTCAACCAGGAATTGACGTGCGACGCCCATAGCGTCGATCTTACCCTCTGCAATTGCCGCAGCACCCACGTCGGGCTCCATTCTACCCGCGCAAACCACGGGAATGTCCACAAACTTCTTGATGTGCGCAACGTCCTCCAGGTTGCAGTTCTGAGGCATATACATCGGCGGATGTGCCCAGTACCAGGAGTCGTAAGTACCGTTGTCGGCATTGAGCATGTCGTAGCCCGCATCCTGCAGGAACTTGACCGCCTTTTCGGATTCCTCCATGCCGCGGCCTACCTCAACGTAGTCCTCACCGGGCATAGCACCCTCGCAAAAGCCCTTCATCTTGGACTCTACCGAATAGCGAAGCGACACGGGATAATCCTCACCGCAGACCTCCTTGATGGCCTTGACGATCTCGGCCGCGAAGCGATAGCGGTTTTCAAAGCTGCCGCCGTATTCATCGGTACGTTTATTGAAAAATTCAATGGCAAACTGGTCAAGCAAGTAGCCCTCGTGCACCGCATGCACCTCAACGCCGTCCACGCCCGCATCGCGGCACAGCTTTGCGGTCTTGGCAAAGGCCTCGATGATCTCGTGGATCTGCTCTACCGTGATCTCGGGGCAGATGATATCATGCGCCCATCTCGACGGCTGGGGGCTGGGGCTGGCAAGCTCATGATTGGTATCTATAATGGGCTTGATGAGCGCGCGGGTCAGCTTATTCTTGTGCAAGGGCGCAACAAGCTCGGTGATCGCCCAGGAGCGACCCATACCTGCGGTCAGCTGGATAAACACCTTGGCGCCGGTTTTGTGGATCTCATCCATAAATTCCTTGAGATCCTCAAACATCTTGGGATTCTGCCACAGCCATTTGCCCCAGAAGGTATCGCGAATAGGCGCGATGCCGGGGATGATCAGACCGACGTTGTTGTTGGCGCGCTCCAAGAACAGCTTGGCCGCTTCCTTGTCGAAATGACAGCCCGTCAGCTCAAACCAGCCGAACAGCGACGTGCCGCCCATGGGGCACATGACGATGCGGTTCTTGATCTCGACGTTGCCGATCTTCCAGGGCGTAAATAACGCCGCGTACTTGGGATCAGTTTGTTGATTCATTATGCTTCTCCTAATTTATTTATTTTTTATTTACTTACCTACACAAAAATGCGCGAAAATGCCGGCAACCACGTCCTCGGACACGGCTCTGCCGTCCACCTCGGCGATAGCCCCGGCCGCCTGCTCGACGTCGGAACAGCAAAGATCCACCGGCAAGCCCATATCAATGGCGGCAATGGCATCCTGCATACGCTCGATGGCAGCGATCAGCGCGGCGTGCTGGCGCGCATTGGCCACCACGGCGTCGTGGCGCAGGTCGATCGAGCCGTCGATAAACCGCTCCCCTACAGCCGTAACCAGCGCGTCATAGCCCTCACCGGTCTTGGCAGACAGACTGACCGTGCAGGTCGCAACGTCTGCAAGTCGCTCCTGCAGCACCGCGATCTGCTGTGCACTTGCGGCATCGGTCTTGTTGATCACGCCGATCACACAGCCGCTGTGATTTTTCAGCTTGCAGAGCAGGTCACCGTCCTCGTCGGTCAAGGCGGCGCAGGCGTCAAACACAGCCAGCACCAGCTCGGCACTCTCCAAGTGCTCCAACGCCCTCTGCACACCGATCTGCTCGACGTAATCGTCCGAGTCGCGCAAGCCCGCCGTATCGTGCAACCGCACCGTCACACGCCCGATGGCGGCGGTTTCGGTCAGCACGTCGCGCGTTGTGCCCGCGATATCGGTCACAATGGCGGCCTCCCTGCCCACAATGCGGTTATAAAGCGAGCTTTTTCCGCTGTTGGCGCGCCCGCAGATCACAGCAGGGATTCCCTCGGCAATCGCGTGACCCGTGCGATAGGTATCGGACAGCGCCCGAGTCCTTGCAAGCGCGTCGGCCAGCGCGTCGCGCATCTGCTCGCGGCTCATATCAGCCAGGTCCTCGTCGGGATAGTCAATGCGCGCAAAAATGCTGGACAGCACCATGCAAAGGCCCTTGTATATTTCATTTGTCTTTTTACTAAGACCGCCGCGCATGCCCGCACCCGAGAGCAGCATTTGCTCGCGCGTGCCCGCTTCAAGCAGATTGCCAAGCGCCTCGGCTGCGGAAAGCCCCAGCTTGCCGTTAATAAACGCGCGCTTGGTAAACTCGCCCGCCTCGGCAGGTCTTGCTCCTGCGGCCAAGAGGCAGGTCAGCACCGCGCGGGTGACCAGGATGCCGCCATGGCAGGTGATCTCCACCGTGTCCTCTCCCGTAAACGAGTGCGGCGCGCGGAACACCACCGCCATGCCGTCATCCACCGGGAGGTCACCGTCCGATGCATCCACGATGCGGCCGTAAACCATATAATTGGCCTCCAACTCGGCAAGCCGCTTGCCGCCCGCGGGCAAAAAGACCCGGTCGGCAATTTCCACGGCGCGCTCTCCGCTGACGCGCAGCAAGGCCACGCCGCCCTTGCCATACGGCGTGCTGATCGCCGCTATGGTATCCGTAATCATAAGAGTACCTCTGTCGTTTCCATAATATATCAGTTTAATTATATCGCACAGGATAAGTCGGAGGCCAAGCGGTCTTA
>JAZULL010000011.1:0-34776 GCA_045603085.1 Eubacteriales bacterium
CCCCAAACCGGAGGTTTTGGTATGTAAAAAAGGGCGGGCTCACCGGTCGGTTCAGAAAAAAAACGCGGGTGACCCTTGGTCCCCCTACGTTTAACTTATTCTTGTGCCAGATCAATGACCTGCGTGCCGTCGATCATGAGATAATGCTTCTTGACACAGCGCAACGAGCTGATCCAGCCGCGCACGATAACGGTCTGGAAAACGTTGGTATCGTAGCCGCCCGGGCCCATGTTGTTCCAAACCCACGAGGGCGTCGGCCACAGACAAAAGGAGGGCTTGATCGCCTCGTAGCATTCCTTGTCCACGCCGCCCTGACCGTGGTGTGCCATCTGCACGTAGTCAGCCTTGACCGTCTCGGGTGCGGTCTTGGCAAGCAGCTGCTTACCGCCGGCAACCGCAAGGTCGCCAAGGAACAGAATGCTCTTGCCGTCTGCCTCGAAGCGGAATACGGTCGAGGAATCGTTGATGTAGGGCAGATCCTCATCATAAGTACGGAGCACGCGAACCGTCACGTTGCCGCCGTCATAGCTGTAAACGTCACCTTCTGTCGCCGTCACCACGGGAATGCCGCTTGCGGCTACGGTCTCTTTGAAAATCGTGATCCATTCGGCCGAGGACTTGCAGCTTTGGATGGGCTCGTATTTGGTGATAAACTCATCCGAGGGGAAGTTGAAGCAGACCTTGTCGATCCTGATATCGGGGTGCTCCTGCAGTATGGTCAGGAAGCAACCGAAATGGTCGTCGTGAAAGTGGGTCAGAAACCAGGTGTCCACGTGGCCGCCCAGCTCCTTGAGATATTCGTATAAGTAGGGAGCCTCAGAGGGAAAACCGCCGTCCAGCATCAGAACGGTATCGCCACTCTCTAAAATAAAGGACGTATTGATGGTGTCGGTCACCGATTTCAGAAAATGCAGCTTTGCCATATAGTTCTCCTTGTTTTATTGCTCCCGGCAGGTCAACGTTACCACCACGAGCTCGGGTCTGTTATTGAATCGTAAAGGGAAAGAGCTGTTGCCAATGCCGCGGCTGACCACCATGTTGGCATTTCCGTAGGTATAAACGCCGCTGTCGTACTCGGGAAAAACACCCTGACCGGGGGCGTAAAGCCCGCCAACCAAGGGCAAACGGAACTGCCCGCCATGGGCATGCCCCGAAAAGGTCACGTCAATGCCCGCAGCCGCATAGCGGTCGAAATTCTCGGGTCGGTGTGATAGCATGATGGCAAATCCGTCACCCGCCAAGTCGCGCATCTGCTCGGGGGCATGAAGCACGCCTTCATAATTGGGGTCGTCCAATCCCAAAAGGGTAATGCTCCCACCATCGTGCTCCAGCGTGACCGCCTCATTGTGCAACACCGTCACGCCGATCTTTTGCACCTGCTCTTCAAACTCGAAATAATCGGCGCGCTCGATGGCGGATTCGTGATTGCCCGTGATCATATAGCAGGGAGCGATCTGCACAGCGCCGCGCAAAAATTCCAGCGCGATCTCTGTGTTTGTGCGGTGTGCGTCGATCAGGTCTCCCGTGATGACAATGATATCCGGCTGCGCGCTCTTTAGCATTGCAAGCAGCTTTTGGTTATCCGTTCCCATCTCTGCATTGTGCAGATCGGATATCTGTGCAATACGAAATCCGTCAAATTCCTGCGGCAGGCGCGTGCTGATTACGGTGTAATCGGTGCGCTCCGGAGCCGTGTTTGCCCAGATCACCCAGCCGCCGAATGCCACACAGAGAATCAGCAAGCCGCACAGCGCAGTAAATAAATACTGTTTTCTTTTGCTCATTACAGATTATAATATCTCTCAAATTCTGCGGGATGAGGAATGGCGGCCATGGCTCTGCATTCCTCTCGCTTGGTCTTGATAAAGTTGTTCAAAAGCTCGATGGGGAATACACCGCCCTCGGTAAGATAGTCGTGGTCTGCCTCCAGCGCGTCCAGCGCCTCGGAGAGCGAGGTGGGCAGGTGGCGCAACTTGGCCTTTTCCTCATCCGAGAGGTGATAGAGGTTGACGTCGTAGGGACCCCAGCCCATGGCGTGAGGATCGATTTTGTTCTTGATGCCGTCAAGACCTGCCATCAGAATGGCGGCGTAGCAGAAATAGGGGTTGCAGGTCGCATCGGGATTGCGAAGCTCAAAGCGACGCTTCTCGGGCGACTTTGCATAAGCGGGAATACGGATGACCGCACTTCGGTTGGAGGTGGCATATCCCACGGTTACGGGTGCTTCAAAGCCGGGAACCAGACGCTTGAAGGAGTTGGTGCTGGGATTGGTCAGCGCGCAAAGGGAAGCGATGTGCTTAAGCAGGCCGCCCATGAAATAGTGTGCGGTTTCGCTCAGGTGCGCATATCCGTTGTCGTCCGAGAATACCGGCTTGCCATCCTTGAACAGCAGCATGTGCACGTGCATGCCGCTGCCGGCCTCACCGTAAATGGGCTTGGGCATAAAGGTGGCGGATTTGCCGTACTTGAGCGCGGTGTTGTGAATGATATATTTGATCATCATGGTCGCGTCTGCCATGTGCACCACCTCACCAAGCTGCGGCTCGATCTCAAACTGACCCGAAGCGGCCACCTCGGGGTGGTGATAGTTGATCTCAATGCCCGCATCCAGCATGTGCATGCACACCTCGCTTCTGGCTTCGTAAGCGCGGTCAAAGGGCTTTGCAATGTGGTAAGCCTTCTGCTTGGGCACGATCACGCCCTGACCCTGCACGGCGCTGTTGAAATAGGACTGCTCGGCGTCAAGAGAAGCGCCGATATAGTTGGGAGAGACCTCCCAGCCCACCTGATCGAACAGGTAGAATTCAAACTCGGGCAGAATCTGCATGGTGACGGCAACGCCGCTGGCCTGCATGGGGGCGACCGCCGCCTTGATAATGTTTCTGGGGTACTGCGAGAGCGGCTTGTTCTCGGGGGATGCAATGATCATGGCGTCGCCCGTCATGGAAAGCGTGGGGATCTCGCAGAAGGGATCGATCACCGCCGTGTCGGGGTCGGGAATAAATACCATGTCGCTCTTTTCCACCACAGCATAGCCGTAGTTGGAGGCGTCAAAGCCGATGCCGCTTTTCATCACTTCCTCGGAAAAATTCTGTGCGGGAATGGTGACGTGACGGTACTGACCGTGTATGTCCACCATTTTGAAATCCACCATCTTGATCCCATTCTCGCGGATCATGCTCATAATATCCTGTACGCTTTTTGCCATTGTAAAACTCCTTTATTTGTCTTTTTTGATATCTTGGTACGTAAAGCTGAAAAAGTCCGCATGCTGTCGCTTGCCGGAGAGATCCTGACAAGCCATACCCACCAGCGTGCCGGTGTGTCCCTCGTGACCGATCTCGCTGTATCCCTCGTCGGCAAGGTTGGAGCAATCCATCCGTTGCCCGACGGGAACGAATTGCGCGCCGTCGGCAGAGAAGGAAAACTGCAGCGTGCAGCCCTCAATGCGAGCGCGAAGCCATATTGCACCGTCGCCCTCGATTGTGAAAGCACCTCCGATCGGCTCGGAAAAGCGCAGATTGTCACGCACGCATAGTCGCAACGCGCGCGTTCCGTCGTTTTCGCGACTCAGATAGAGGTAGAAGAAATTGAAGGTGTCGTAGAATACGGTCAAGCCCGCCATTTGCTGGAAATCCTGCGGGTCAAATTGCATTTTGACCGTCACTTCACAGCAATGTGACAGGATGCGCCGTGCAACCATGGCTTGCAGGTCGTGCGAGGTGATCGACTGATGCCCGTAAAGCCGCAAGCAGCCGGGGCGCTCCGAAAGCGAGCCGATGCACGACAGCGGCACGCGCAGGGTTTTGTATCGCTCGGGCAAGTCCTTGCAATCAAACGTATCCGTCAGGGGCAGGGGCTCTGTCGGCACGCTCGGCATGTCCACGTCAACCTCGGGAGAGGGAACGGTGCCGCCGTTCTGCAGGCGCAACCAGCCGTCCTTGTCCCAGTACAGCCTTGCAAGCGCAGTCTCGCGACCAAGGATGCAGCGCTTGCGCTCTCCGATCGGTCTGCCGCAAAGGTATACCATGTAAGGCGTGCCATCGGGGCCCTCGGTCAGCGAGCCGTGTCCCGCACGCTGCAGAGGTGCATCCGTCACGTGGCGCGTGGTCAGCACCGGCATGGGATCGGTTTGGTAAGGGCCGTCTATATTGCGCGAGCGTGCAAGTCGCACGCCGTGATTATAAAGAGTGCCTCCCTCGGCAAACAGCAGGTAATAATAGCCGTCCCTGAAAAACAGATGCGGGGCCTCGGTGCAACCGATATCCGTACCGCTGTAAATGTTTTTGACCTCTCCCACAAGCCGTTGCTCGGATACCGAGTATTCCTGCAAGAGAATGCCCCCAAAGGGATGGTTTTCAAGTCTGTGATCCCAGAGCATGTTGAGCAGATATTTCTTGCCGTCCGGTGCATGAAACAGCGAGGGATCAAAGCCGCTGGAATTGAGATAGATGGGCTCGGACCATTCACCGCTGAAAATATCGGTGGTGGTGACCATATAATTTGGCGTGTCCTTGAAAATGCCGTGATAGTTGCGCACGACCGTGTAGATCAGATAGTACGTGCCGTCGCAAAAGGTCAGGCAGGGCGCCCATATACCACCTGAATTGGGGCATCCGCGCAGATCCAACTGCGAGGTGTGGCGCAAAGGGCAGGGAATCTCGCGCCAATGCACAAGGTCGCGCGAATGATAAAGCTGCACGCCGGGAACCCAGACAAAGGTGGAAGTGGCCAAAAAATAATCCTCTCCCACGCGGCAGATGCAGGGATCGGGATGAAACCCGGGCAGGATCGGGTTACAAGCAAGCATGCCGTCGTCTCCTTTAGTAAAGTGTATATCAATATTATATCACATTTTCGCCAATCGTCAATAAAAAGTGTGAAATAGTGTGAAATTTTCTCACATCTCTTGACATTTGTCACATAATCAACTATAATTGGATAAGCAACCAAAGTTGATTATTTTGAAAGGAGTTCGTATGGATCTCAGAATCATCAAGACCAAGCAACAGATCAAGCAGGCGTTTTTGTCCCTGCGCGATCAGTATGTACCCGAAAAGATCAAGGTCAAGGATATCTGTGAGCGGGCGAAAATCAATAAGACCACGTTTTATAAGCACTACGTGGATGCGCTGGATCTCGCCAACGAGATCGAGGAAAGCTGCATGGAAAAGCTGCTGAGTACGTTTTCCGAGAAAAAGAATCTGTTCGAGTCGCCCAAGGCTTACGTGCAGGGCTTACTTGGCGCGGTAGAGAAGCAGGCGGAGGAGCTTCGCACGGTTTATCGCGACCGCATGGACGCATTTGTCGCAAAGCTGGAAAACCGACTTCTCCATTATTGCGTCGGCAACGAGCACAGCGCGGAGCGCCGCATGATCGCTACGTTTATGATCAGCGGACTTGTCAGCGTTCTGGCACATTGGCTGTTTTCCAACGAGGGAAAGCTGCCCGATATCGTGGCAGTCACAGCTTACGTGGAACGCTTGACGGGTAGTCTGCTTTCCGTGACCAAATAAATAAGGAGTATTGCAGAAATGGATATCATAAAGCTTGACGAAGCTCTGGTGCGTAAGCTGCTGAAGGGCGGCGTGCAGGGGCTTCGTGCACAGATACTGACCATCAATGACCTCAACGTTTTTCCCGTTCCGGACGGTGACACCGGTACCAATATGACCAAAACGCTCGAGGGTGGACTTGCACGCCTGCCCGAGGGAGAGGACGTCACGCTCGGTCAGCTGCTCTCGGCCTTTGCAAGAGGCTGCGTGCTGGGAGCACGCGGCAACTCGGGTGTCATTCTCTCGCAGTACGTCGCAGGTGTGAGTGCCGCGCTGGAGGATAAGACCGAGGCTGACGTGACCGAGGTCGCCGCCGCCCTTGTCGCGGGTGTGGATCGCGCCTATCATGCGGTTTCCAATCCGGTGGAGGGAACTATTCTGACCGTCTTCCGCGAAAGCGCGAACTATACCTATGCCAATACCGATGCCGACACCACCCCCGAGCAAATGCTGACTCTGTGTCTGGAGGAGGCAAGAGCATCGCTGGCCCGCACCAAGGAAATGCTGCCCGTGCTGGCCGAGGCCGACGTGGTGGACAGCGGCGGCGCAGGCTACGTGGCCATTTTGGTGGGCATTTACGATGCGCTGACCGGCAAGACCAGCGATATCGGCAGCTACGACACAGCTCCCGCAACCGCCCCCGCGGTCAATTACGATCTGTTTACCACCGACAGCGATATCGGCTGGGGCTATTGCACCGAGTGCTTAGTCAGATTGCAGCGCGCCAAGGGCGACCCCGAGGCATTTGATCTGGCGGCATTCACGGCAGCCCTTGAAGCCAAGGATTGCAATTCCATTGTCGCACTTCGCGACGGTGACGTGCTCAAGGTGCACGCGCATACCGTCACCCCCGGTGACGTGCTGTTCTTATGCCAGCAGTTCGGCGAATTTTTGGAGGTCAAGATCGAGAACATGACGCTCCAGCACTCCGAGAGAGCCGTGGAGAAAAAGAAAAAGGCGCATAAGACCTACGGCGTGATCGCCGTGGCTTGCGGCGAGGGCATGCACACACTCTTTAGCGAGCTGGGCGCGGATATCATCATAGACGGCGGTCAGACCGCTAACCCCAGCGCCGAGGATTTCCTGGACGCCATGGCCGAGCTGGACGCAGATCATATCCTGATCCTGCCCAATAACGGTAACATTCTGCTGACCGCACATCAGGCCGCAAGCCTTTGGGAGAGCGGGGACGTGCGCGTCGTACCCACCAAGTCCTTTCCGCAGGGCTTTGCCGCACTGTCCGTGTTCAACGCAGTCATTGGCGACGTTGACGACTTGGTCTCCGATATGACCGACGCCAAGGATGCAGTGGCATCGGGTGAGATCACCTGGGCTATCCGTGACACCGCGATCGGCGGCGTGCAGGTCAAAAAGGGCGATATGATCGGAATTTTGGACGGCGAGCTGGTCTGCTCCTGCGCCGATGAGGCCGAGGCCATGCGGCAGATGCTGGGGGCCATCGAGGACATCGAGGATCGCGAGATCCTGACCTTGTTTGTGGGCAACGGTGTCACCGAGGACGAGAGAGCCGCCATGACCGAGATGATCGAGGAAGAATTTGAAGATTTAAGCGTGGACGTGTACGTGGGAGGCCAGGAGGTCTACCGCTACCTCGTCGCCGTGGAATAAGTAATAAGGAGTTTGCTATGATCAAAATCGCGATTGATACACTTGGAAACGATAAGGGCCCCGAGGTCATTGTCGAGGGTGCTGTCATGGCTCTGCAGGCCAATGACGATCTGTCCGTGGTACTGTACGGCGATCAGGCTGTCATCGAGGCAAAGCTTGCCGAGCTGACCTACGACGCCGCGCGTCTGGAGGTCGTCCACGCGCCCGATGCCGTCACCAATTATGACAATCCCATGCAAGCCATCTTCCAAAAGCCGGACGCCTCGATCGTCAAGGGCTTGCAGGAGCTTGGAAAGCGCGAGGATCTGTTCGGTCTGGTCAGCGCAGGCTCGACCGGCGCGCTGATCGCAGGCGCACTTCGCTACGTTCCCGCAAAGCAGCTCAAGCGTCCTGCGCTGGCGGCTATTCTGCCTGCAGCCAAGGGTGGCTATACCTGCCTGGTGGACACGGGGGCTAACATCGACTGCACCGCCTCCCAGCTGGTAGACTTTGCACACATGGGTGCGGAGCTGATGCAAAAATATTATAACGTGGAAAATCCCAGAGTCGGTCTGCTGTCCAACGGCACCGAGGAAACCAAAGGCAACAAGCTGGTCAAGGAGACCCATCAGCTGCTCAAGGTGGAACAGGGACTCAACTTTGTTGGTAACATTGAGGGTACAAATGCGCTGTCCGGCGACTGCGACGTGCTGGTCGCAGAGGGCTTTGCGGGCAATCAGGTGCTCAAGAACTCCGAGGGTATTGCAAGACGCATCATCACCGACGTGGTGGTGTACGGCAAAAAGACCGGCAACCCCGAGATCATGAAGCTTGTGCAGTACCTGCTGGGCGTGTACGACTTCAATGCGTTGGGCGGCGCGATCCTGCTTGGCGTAGGTAAGCCCGTGGTCAAGGCACGCGGCTCTGCCAATGCGGATTCGATCAAGAATACCTCTGAGATCCTGCTCAACATGGCACAGAACAGAGACATTTTCTACGGAAAAGATATCAGATAGGGAGAAACGTCATGGAACTCAAAAGAAAAATCATGTGCACCTCTACGGGCTGTATTGAAAATGCACCCGAGCGCTATCGCAATCTTGACATTGACATTATTCGCATTCACGTACATTTCAAGGGTAAGGAATACTTAGAGGGTCTTGACCTCGATCCCGACGCTTTCTATAAGGAGCTGGAGGTGCTTGAGGACGCCAAGAATAATCTGCCTTGCACCGCAATGCCCACCGTTGAGGAGATCAAGGAGCATTTTGACCGCGCGTATGCCCAAGGGTACGGCGAGATCATCGTTATCGCGCTGAGCTCTTATCTGGGAGGCACCTGCAATCTCATCCGTCTGGTGGCAGAGGAGTATCAGGATAAGATGAACATCATCGTCATCGACTCCAAGATCACTTGCTTTGGCGAGGGCCTGCTGGCCATCAAGGCTTATGAAATGGTACAAAAGGGCATTCCCACCGAGACAATTCTCAAGGAGATCAAATGGATGATGCAGTATCAGGAATTCCTTGGCGTGGACGGCAAGCTGGATTACCTGATCTATAACGGCAGACTCAAGGGCGGTAAGGCGCTGATGGGTAAGATGCTGAGCATCTGCCCCGTGGTGCATTTCACGCACGAGGGCGAGATCGTGGCTCTGCAGAGCGTCCGCACCCCCAAGAAGGCGCTGGCAAGAACCTGCGAGATCTTAAAGGAGATCATCGGCGACCGCGACCCCGCGGATTACCTGCTCTGGCATACCTATACCGGCACCTCACTCTTGGAAGACCTTGTGGAGATCGAGAAGAAGTACGACATCCACACCAACCACGAGGCAGTTATCACCTCTCCTGTCAGCGGCTGTCATAACGGCCCTTGGCTGGCAGGCTACGGGCTTCTTTTCCTGCGTCGCGAGGATGAACCCTTAGAATAAGAGGGATGATTTATGCAAACGATTTTGATTGCTGAAGTCAGAACCCGTGCGCAAAAAAAGGACTTTGTGGAGTTTCCGCTCAGGCTTTATAAAAACAACCCCCATTTTGTCCCGCCGCTGTACGGCGACGAGATGGCGCTGTTCAAGAAAAAGCATGCCTACAGCGATACCTGCGACTCGGTATTTTTCCTTGCAAGACAAGGAAAAAAGACGGTCGGCAGAATCCAGGGCATCCTGCAAAGACAGTCCAACGACCTGCGCGGCGAGAAGCGCGTGCGCTTTACCCGCTTTGACGCCATAGACGACGTGGACGTCGCGCGCGCACTCTTTGCCGCCGTGGAGGATTGGGCAAGAGAGCAGGGCATGTGCGAGGTCTGCGGCCCGCTGGGGTATAGCGACCTTGAGCGCGAGGGACTGCTGATCGAGGGCTTTGACCAGCTGTCCACCTTTGAGGAGCAGTATAATTACGCGTATTATCCCGCTCTGATCGAATCCTGCGGCTACCAAAAGGAGATCGATTGGCTGGAGTTTCAGCTCAGAGCGCCCCGGGAGCCCAATCCCATGCTGGAGCGTGTTGCAAAGCGCGCGCTGGAGCTCTCGGGACTTCACGTCGTGGACAGCTCCAAAATGTCCAAGAAAAAGTACATAGACACCTATAAGGACGGCTTTTTCGAGTGTCTGGACCGTTGCTACGAGCACCTGTTCGGCACCGTACCGTTCACCGAGAACATGAAAAAGCAGATGATCGATCAGTTCATGCTGATCCTCAACAAGGAATACCTTGTCATCATCTGCGACAGGGATGAGCGCGTGGTTTCCTTTGCGCTGTGCATCCCCGGCATCGGGCAGGCTCTGCAAAAGAGTGGGGGAAGACTGACCCCGAGCGCGATTTTGCGTGTGCTCCGCGATGCCAATAACCCCAAGATCCTTGATCTGGGTCTGATCGCCGTGTTGCCAGAATATCAGGCGGCAGGTGTCAATGCCGTCATGCTCTGGCAAATGACAGAGCTGCTTGCAAGCGGCAAGGTCGATTACGCAGAAACCAACCTCAACCTGGAAACCAACACGCAGGTTATGGCGCAGTGGAAATATTTCGATGCCACACAGCACAAGCGCCGCAGATGTTATATCAAAAATATTCACAACAACTGAAAGGGATCAAAACTATGCTTGATAAGCTCAAAGAAATTATTTCCAAGGTCAATAAGGAGATTGACCTTGACGCCGTTACCATGGAGACCAGACTGATGGAGGATCTCAAGCTGGATTCTCTGTCTGTGATGCTGCTGGCTATGGAGATCGAGGTTGCATTCGACTTCCAGTTTACCGAGCCCGTCAAATTCGAAACCGTCAAGGACGTGTGCGATTACCTCGAAGCAAAGGCATAAGAGCGAAATTGCATAAGAAAAGAGGTCTGCGCGATACGCGCAGACCTCTTTTATCTTTTAGGGAAATTTGCAGAAAACAGCTTCTCGACGTCCCGATGTATCTGTAGGGCGCGGGGCTTGCTCCCGCAGAATCAGTCAAAATACACCTTTCTGCGCTGTACATACTTCCACCCGCAGTCATCTTCAATGAACTCTGAAAGGGAACTGCTGATATAATCGAGATCCGTATCATCAAAAGAAATATAGACGATCTGATTGGTTTCATCATTTGTGCCGATCAGGGTCATGTATTTCGGATAATATAAATGCTGATACTGATCAAATGATAAAACACGAAACGTAAATCCATCTACCTCGGCATAAGGAGAACAGGTGTAATCGTTCGCTTCCATATCCTCGGTTTGAAAAACGTACGTTTGATCCAGCAACTCCTTTTGCTCCTCATATTCTTGCTCGTCGTACGTACAGATCAATATGTCCGATTCCCAGTAGAAAATGGCTTGTACGCTAAAATAATAGTAATAATCGAGCTTTTCGGGTTTTCCGATTTCATCAAGCGCTGGCATTGTATCAAAATTTTCGGTGGCTTGCTTGTAAGGCGCTTTGGCTGCATCATCCGAATAATGCTCAAGAGATGCGAACTGTCCCCAGAATATTGCGGTCATAAAGATTACCATAAACGCAAGCACAACAAAACAATTGCAAGTGATTTTCCATCCCGGCTTGATCTTCGAAAGCCCGATTGCCCATACAGCAAGCAATGCGATAACGGGAAGTATCAGGATGATCACGTATCCGGGTGTAAAAAGCGTATTTGCAAGTAGCAGTATGATGTCCATGCCCATGACACACAGGGGCAAAAGGCTGCAAACCGCCGACAAAATGATGCTTGATTTTGAAAATCGCTCTTTCAATTTCATGTTAGCCTTTCCCAAGAATTATTTCAGATTATCCAAAAAAGAAATATCATACGTACAATTTTCAAAGTCCTCGTAAATGGTAAAATTCTCGTCCAAAAAGTACATATCTGACGGAGTAACCGTGTAAGAGGAATGCTCCTCAATGTATGATAGCTCGCTCATTGTATAGACGAAAACTGCCGTGCGGTTTACCTCGTCAAGCATGATATATTCAAGCACCTCCCATTTGTCACCAACCTCGCTCCATTGCAAGATATAAGTTGGCAGGGAAAAATGTTCGGTGTCATATAGCAGCTTGACAGATTGGGTGCCGTTGGTTATTTCGAAATCAGCAAGCCCCTTTGCAAAAGAGGTATAGGCATCGGCATCCAGCGTACAAGTGAAATAGATTGCATAACCGTCTACGTCAATGCCTTGTGTCCAATGAAAATAAAAGTCTGTCAGGGTTGTCGGAGTTTCTCTGGGGAACAGAATCAATTGCGAGTTATACAGGTATTCGCCAAACCCGAGTAGGGAATCTCTTCTTGCATCCGGCATTGACGCTCTGTTCCAATCGTCAACAGCTCCGTTGTAGATGTGCTGATAATCCGAAATCTCGTTTTTTTCCACGGTACAACTCGTTAACAGAAGAAAGGGAATGAGCAGCAAAAGTGTAATCAACGCAAGCAGTCTTGCTGTTTGAATGGATTTCACAAACGCATTTATTGCAGCAAAAGCCCCCACTCCTACGACAAGCATGATGGTGCGCTTATTTGGTTTCTTAATCTTCTTATTTTCTACCATAGATAACTTCCTTTATATCCCCCTCCTGATTACCTCAGGCTTTACCTGCGGCTCGGCCTCTTGCACCTGTTCTTCTTGCGTATCAGGCACGTACTCTAAAATATCCGCAGGCTGGCAATCAAGGGCGCGGCACAGCGCGTCCAGCGTGCTGAGTCTGAGTGCCTTTGCATGGTTGTTTTTGAGAATGGAAAGGTTGGCAAGTGTAATGCCGACCTTGTCCGAGAGTTCATTGAGCGACATTTTGCGCTTTGCCATCATAACGTCCAAATTAATGATAATCATGTCGGTATATCTCCTTATATCGTAAGTTCATTTTCTTGTTTGATCTCGGCCGCCTGCTTGAGCAAATGCCGCACGATCAGCATGCAAATTCCAAGGGCAAGGGCAATGCACACCGCGAAAAGGGCCATTTGAAACTGCGTGATCAGCAAGGTGAATAAGATAGCCTCGCCAAAGCAGCAGCAAGCAATGCAAAGCAGCAGCGTGCCAAAGGCTTTGGTGTGTTCCTTTTTGCATAGTGCCAAAGAAAGCAGCCAAGCCACCAAGAGATCACATACGCCTGCAAGTGCCAGCATGGCATAGGCATCTGCCAGAATCAGCTGTCGCCCCTTAGCATCCAACTCGTTTCGGTTACCGATCTGATCGGGAATATCGATCAGCCCGGATACCACGGGCGGCAGATAAAGTGCGATCAGCACAATGGCCGTCAATGCGAGCGCGCACACCGCCAAGCCCGTAATGGCAAAGGCGTTTTTGATGTCAAGCTTCAATTTTTTCACTCCCGTCTTTTTCATTGTATTCATTATAACACGGAAAATATTGCATGTCAATATAAATTTATCGAAACACAATAAATGTTTTCTTGAAATTGACAGTGAGGCGGAATAAACTGTAGGGGGCGACGTCCTCGACGCCCCGTCCTGCGGTAATGTTATTTTGTAGGGACAGGCGTCCTCGACTGTCCGCAAATCAATAATTAACTTTGTATCTGCCCGGTGCGTCGAGGACGTCGCACCCTACGGACAGATGGCTTTCGTATCAGGGCTTTATTGCAAATTCTCTTGATTTCCGTCCGTTTTTCTGCTATAATGAAAAAAACGGCACAAGGGAGCATATCATGCAAATTTTTGACATTTCCCAAGAGGTGTTTACCTGCGCGGTCTATCCGGGCGACCCTGCGCCCGCGCGCGAGGTGCTTGCAAGCCTTAACGCAGGCGACGTTTGCAATCTCACCGCCTTTTCCATCTGCGCCCATAACGGCACACATATCGATGCACCGTACCATTTTTTGCACGACGGCAACACGGTGGACAAAATCGCGCTTGAACGGCTGATCGGCTACGCTTACGTCACCCATTTTGACGGCATCATCACCGCCGAGCATATCAAAAAGATGCTGGCCGATGCGCAGGCAGCCAATCCCGAAGCCGCCAAGCGCATTCTTGTCGGCGGCAGGGCAGAGCTCTCGCAGGGGGCGGCCGAGGTGCTTGCATCGGCGGGGGTCTACCTTTTCGGAAACGAATCGCAGACCGTAGGCCCCGAAGATGCCCCTATGGCGGTACACAAGACCCTGCTTGGTGCGGACGTCGTACTGCTTGAGGGCGTGCGCCTTGCCCACGTGCCGGGCGGCGTCTATCTGTTGCACGCCGCACCCATCAATCTCGGCGGCGCGGACGGCGCACCCTGCAGGGCTACGCTGACAAAACTGTAATTATTGGAGGTTAACATGTCCGAATTTCTTGCAATGCTGGAATCCATTCACCCCATTCTGGTCTGTCTGTTGATCTGCGCGGCCAAGATCGTGGAGATCACCATCCAATCGCTCAAGACCTGCATGATGGTCAAAGGGCAGAGATTCAAGGCCGCCTGCCTTGGCTTTACCGAGTGCATTATCTGGGGGCTTGTGGTGTCGGGCGTCATCAGCACGCTGGGTGATAACCCTTTTCGTCTGGTATTTTACTGCGCAGGCTATGCCACGGGTCTGTTCTTGGGCTCGACCATCGAGAGCAAGATCGCGCTGGGCACCTCCAACCTTGAGTTGATCGCAAGCGACGACAGCACAGAGAAGATCACGGCTTACTTAAAGGAGCACAACCGCGGCTATACCGTTTTTGAAGGCCACGGCTCGACCGATAAAATGAACATGATCTTTATCGTCCTGCCGCGCAAGGAAACCCCAAAGGTGTTGCGCGAGATCCGCAAGTGCTGTGACAATAAGGTGTTTGTGGTCGCGTCCGAGGTCAGCAAATATGCCGGCGGCTATGGCATGGTAAAGTAAAAGTTCAGCTTTTACATCTGCGCCCCGAGCAATATCACTGTAACAAAAGGTCATAATATCACTAAAAAAGCCAACGCCCCGAGGCGTTGGCTTTTGGTTTGTTGGGGTGTTATGAGAGCAAACCGTTTCCGTTCTTTTTTGTGCAAGTAGGCGCAAAAAAGAACCAAAAAACGCCGAAAAGAGGGTTTCGCTCGTTGCGACGAGCAACGAGGGCGTTTGCTATATTTGTTTGGCAGCCAGCTTGCGTACGAAATTGTTGATCTCGTTGCCGATTTGCGTGACCTCGTCCAAAAATTCCTTGGCCGTCATGCGCGAGATGCCGTAACTGACGGCAGAGAATTGCAACAGTCTGTCGCCCGTGACCACGCGAATGCTGTAGTCGGGACCCAGCTTGTGCATGACCTGCTCAATATAAGCGTCGGCCGTCTGATCATGCTTGGTGTAAACCACGCGGTAGCCGTCGTGCACAAAATCCGAGCCTGCACCGTCCTTGACCAAATAGGCGTCAAACACCAGCAGCACGTCGGTCTTGGTATAGGCGTGGTAGTTGCTCAGCATATCCATCAGCGTCTCTCTGGCCTTTTCAAGGCTGAAATCGGCAATTTCCTTGAGGTCATCCCACGCGAAAATGACGTTATAGCCGTCAATAATCAAAAGATTCTTGGGAATGCGCACAGCCCCTTTCTTGCGAGGTGCTTTTCCGTTCGCAATCGTGATCTTGGGCTCGGTGTATTTCTTGCGGCGGATCGGACCGAACTCGCGAAGCATGATCGCCTCGAGATCCTCATCGCTCAGCTCGTATTTCTTGGCTAGACTCCCTGCCTTGGGAATGACCGCAACCGTGTTTTGCGAGAGCGAAATGCCGGCATCCAGATGCTTATGGGCGTCCACCTCTTGCCACGGCACGATCACACCCGCGCCGTGCGAGCAGAATACCGAATGCGGTGTGTTTTCAAGATCAGCCTCGGGGTCATATCCCGCCGCTGCGATGATCTCCTCGGTGTTGTGGCATGGCTCGTAGCCGTCAGAGATGCAGAAAAGCCGTCCCGCGCCGCGCGAATAGGCAATGACCTCGCGCGTGTAGTCGTGCAGGGTCGCCACGGGGCTGCGACCTATAATGACCGTGGTGTCCCCGTTGCCGGATTCGATCTCAAACGATGCCGATCTTGCCTGCAGATCGCTCATGGCGCGACCCGTCAAGCCGCTCGGGATCTCCAAGCGGAACCTATAAAAGGGCTCCAGCAGGGTACAGCCCGCCTTCATCAGCCCATGCCGTACCGCGCGCAGAGAGGCTTCGCGGAAGTCGCCGCCCTCGGTGTGCCTCAGGTGCGCCTTGCCCGCCACCAGCGTGATCTTGGTATCGGTCAGCAAAGCACCGATGCAGACGCCGCGGTGATCCTTTTGGTAAAGATTGTGCAGAATCAGCCTCTGCCAGTTGAGATCCAGCAGGTTTTCCGAGACGCGCGAGTCAAAGATCAAGCCCGTCCCCTTGGGCTGGGGCTCCATGAGCAGTTGCACCTCGGCATAGTGCCGAAGCGGCTCGAAATGTCCCACGCCGACCGTTTTTGCGGCGATTTTTTCTTTATAAAGGATCTTGCCCGCATCAAGCTCGCAATCAATGCCGAATCTTTCAAAAATCAAGCGTTTTAAGAGGTCGATCTGCACCTCGCCCATCAGCCTTGCCTCAATCTGCCCAAACTCCGCATTCCAGCAAAGGTGCAGGGAAGGCTCTTCCTCCTCCAGCTCCTTGAGCTTTGGAAAATAGAGTGTCGGGTCGCATTCGGGCGGCAGTCCTATGCGGTAAGAGAGCACCGGCTCGAGGATCGGCTTGCAGGTGTCGGATTCAAGTCCAAGACCCTGACCGATGTAGGTAGCCGAAAGCCCCGGCACAGCGCAGATCTCACCAGCGCCCACGCTGTCAACCTGCTCGAATTTGTCGCCCGAATACAGACGGATCTGGCTGACCTTTTCACTCACTTTTTTGCCGTCGGCTGAGAGATAGGTGATCTCGTCGCGCGCCGAGAGTGTGCCGCCCGTCAGCTTGATATAGGTCAGACGTGCACTGCCCGCACGCGCGATCTTATAAACCTTGGCGCCAAAGCCTCGGTCCCCGTATATGGGCGAGAGGGTCAGCTTGTCCAGCATTTCCAAAAGAAAATCCACACCCTGCATGCGAAGCGCCGAGCCAAACAGGCAAGGGAACAGCCTGCGCGCAGAGATCAGCTCTGCAATATCCGCGTCCTCGATTGGCTCGCCCGTGAGAAAGCTGTCAAGAAAGTCCTCGTGCACAAGGGCCAGACGCTCGTCGAGAACGTGCTTGTCCTCGTCCTCGTAAAATGCGCAAACGCGGCCGTCCAGCGCGCGGGCAAGCTCGCCCGCCATCTCTTCCTTTAGCTTGATGGCCACGTCGGTTTTGTTGACAAAAATAAAGGTGGGCACGCTGTAATAAGAGAGCAGCTGCCAGAGCGTGCGCGTGTGATTCTGCACGCCGTCCGTGCCGCTGACGACTAAGATCGCGTAGTCAAGAAGAGACAAGACTCTCTCGGTCTCAGCCGAAAAATCCACGTGTCCGGGGGTGTCCAGCAGGATAAAATCGCAATGCTCGCTTGAAAAACGCGCCTGCTTGGAGAACACGGTAATGCCGCGCTCGCGCTCCATGGCGTGCGTGTCGAGATAGGTGTTTTTGTGATCCACGCGACCCATGGTGCGGATCCTGCCCGAAAGATAGAGCAACGCCTCGGAAAGCGTTGTCTTGCCCGCGTCAACGTGAGCCAGGATTCCTATAGTCAGCTTTTTCTTCATGCGCCGTCTCCTTTCCGGAAAAATCATCTTATATTTTACCATATTTCCGAGCAAATTACAAGATGGGGCATTGCGACAAAATCACCAAAATCCGCGCATGCTTCTTGTGCTGTTTTTTCGACATATCTCGTTGACAAATACCATATATTGTGATAAAATTTGAAGTAAGGGCCTGACAGGCACAATATGCTGTCAGAAATCCGGAAAATTTCATAAAGGGGAGAAAAACCATGGCTAAAAACTTAGTTTACGACATCCATGACAAGCCGAAATTCGGCAACCTGATCATCTTCGCCATTCAGCAATTGCTTGCCATCCTGGCAGCCACCATTGCAGTTCCCACCATCATCGGCATTCCCACGCAGATTCCTGCCGCCATCTTCGGTGCAGGCGTAGGCACGCTGATCTACCAGCTGTTCACCAAATTCAAGAGCCCAGTATTCCTTGGCAGCTCGTTTGCATTCCTTAGCTCCTTGAGTGTTGCTCTTGCATTCGGTTATTTCGGCATCGTAACCGGCGCAGTCGTTGCAGGCCTTGTTTACGTAGTGCTTGCTCTGATCATTGCAATCGCCGGCACAAACTGGGTTAACAAGCTCATGCCCCCCGTTATTATCGGCCCGACCGTTACCATCATCGGTCTGTCGCTGGCAGGTGCTGCTATGGGTGACATTGTCAAGGCCAATGCAGACGCTGTCAACGGCGGCTACAACCTGGTCGGTCTGCTTTGCGGTCTGATCACCTTCCTGACCGTTGTCATCTGCTCCACCCAGAAGAAGTTCACCATGCCCAAGCTGATCCCGTTCATTCTGGGTATCATCGCAGGCTATGCTGCCGCATCCGTATTCACCGTGATCGGCCTTGTTACAAAGATTGAGTATCTCCAGATCATCAACTGGGATCCCGTCGTCAATAACTTTGTCAACTCTGACGGCACCTTCAAGGGTATCGAGGCCTTCTTCAGCGTGCCCAAGTTCGCACTTGTTGAGGGTATCAAGGAGCTGATCAGCGGCAATATGTCCGAGGAAGTGCTGAACGCTAACGGCGCAGCAGCTCCATTGATCGACTTTGCAAACATCAAGGGCTCTCTTGGCAATATCGCAACCGTTGTCGTTGCCTTCCTGCCCGTTGCTCTGGTTGTATTTGCAGAGCATATTGCTGACCATAAGAACCTCTCCACCATCATTGACCGCGACCTGATCAAGGAGCCCGGTCTGTCCCGCACTCTGCTTGGCGACGGCGTTGGCTCTATTATGGGTACGCTGTTCGGCATTTGCCCCAACACCACCTACGGCGAGTCCGTCGGCTGTGTTGCAATCACGGGTAACGCCTCTGTTATCACCATCACCGTTACCGCATTCATGTGCATCGGTCTGTCCTTCATCAGCCCGCTGATGGTGCTGCTGCAGTCCATTCCGTCCTGTGTCATGGGCGGCGTTTGCCTGACGCTGTACGGCTTTATCGCTGTGTCCGGTCTGAAGATGTTCAAGGATCTGGATCTGAACGAGAGCAAGAACCTGTTCGTCGTATCCGCAATCCTGATCGCGGGCATCGGCGGTCTGAGCATTCAGATCCCCTATGCAATCGCAGACAACGGTGCTGTTGCAAAGACCATTCAGATCACCGCTATCGCAACCGCACTCCTGCTGGGTATCCTGACCAACTTCGTTTTGTCCAAGTTCGACGACAAGAAAAAAGACGTAGCTGATGAGCAGGCTCCCGTAAAGGAAACGAAGGCATCTAAGCCTTCTCGCGAAGTGACCGTAAATAAGGTTACGTTCGGCATTCTCGCGATTCTTTTCAATGCATATGGTGTTCCATGCTTCCTTCAGGGCAAGACCAAGACCGGCGTTATGAGAATTGTTCTGTGTTTCGTGACCTTTGGCGTGATTGGTATCATTAACGTGATCAAGGGTATCATTCTTGGTGTCCGGATTCTGCAGATGACCGACGAAGAATACGAGGCTAAGAAGAATACCATTTCTTCCGGTATTCCCGTATAAAAAAGAACAGATGCTCAATACAAAAAAGAAGCCGCCCCAAGGCGGCCTCTTTTTTATGTTGCAAAATTTGCGCGGATGTGATACAATATATGCAATGAATCAAAAGGGGACGGATACCTATGAAATACGATTTTACCACCATTATGGACCGCCAGGGCAAGGATGCGCTTGCCGTTGACGCGCTGGGACACGGCTGGGCACCCGCCGCACCCGAAGAGGGCTTTGACGCCATTCCCATGTGGGTCGCAGATATGAATTTTCCCGCTGTGCCTACCATCACCGAGGCCATCCGCCAAAGATTGGATCACCCCGCGTTTGGCTATTTTGAGGCAAGGGAAGAGTATTATGACTCTATCATCCGCTGGCAGAGAGAGCGTAACGGCGTGGTGGGACTTCGTCCCGAGCACATAGGCTACGAAAACGGTGTGCTGGGCGGTGTGGTATCCGCGCTGAATACGTTTTGCTCGCGCGGCGACAACGTGCTGGTTCTCAGCCCCCTGTACGTAGGATTTCGCGGCTCGCTGGATAATAACGGCTATCACATCATTGAAAGCCGCCTTGTGCAGGATGCAGAGGGCGTGTGGCGCATCGACTTTGCCGACGTGGAGCAAAAGATCGTGCAGAATCATATCCATGCCGCCATCTTCTGCTCGCCCCATAATCCAACGGGTCGCGTGTGGGAGCGGTGGGAGATCGAAAAGATCATGGAGCTGTACCGCAAGCACGACGTGTACGTGGTATCGGACGAGATCTGGTCGGACATTTTGCTGGACGGTCATAAGCACATCCCCACCCAGTCGGTCAGCGAGGATGCAAGACAGAGAACCGTGGCAATGTACGCCCCTTCCAAAACCTTCAATTTAGCGGGCTTGATCGGCGCGTATCACATTATCTATAACGACCGCATCCG
Source organism: Eubacteriales bacterium (assembly GCA_045603085.1). Taxonomy (GTDB): domain Bacteria; phylum Bacillota; class Clostridia; order Oscillospirales; family CAG-272; genus SVQP01. Next base: position 20,175 of record JAZULL010000011.1, read on the forward strand.
CGACCGCGTGGATAAGGAATCCTCGCTCTCGCACTACAATTCCATGAACATGCTTTCTATGTACGCACTCATTGGCGCATACAAGGACGAGGGTCACGAATGGGTAAACGAGCTCTGCTGCGTGCTGTCCGAAAACGTGGACTTTGCCTGCAGGTATATCGACGAGCATTTTAAGGGCGTCAAGGTATTCCACCCGCAGGGCACCTACATGCTGTTTATCGACTGCGCCGAGTGGCTGGAGCAGCACCAAAAGACGCTGGACGAGCTGGTTGCGGCAGGCTGCAGAGTCGGCGTGACCTGGCAGGATGGCCGCGTGCACGGCGGCACGACGCACATCCGCCTCAATCTCGCGTTGCCGCTGACCCGCGTCAAGGAAGCCTTTGACAGGCTGGATAAGTACGTGTTCAACGCATAAAAATAAAGGCTGAGCCGCGGCTCAGCCTTTTGCTTATAAAATATCCTTTTTGTTATATTTTACGTAAGCCACGATGACCGACAGCACGCAAAGCGCCATGCCGATGATCAGGTATTTCCATTCGATCGCGCAGTGCTCAAGAATGTAGGTGCCGTTGGTGTAAGCAAAGGGCGTTGCATACTTGAGAAATTTAACCTCTTCGGAGAGGTTGGCCAGAACGTTGATAAAGTAGAACCCAAGAGAGACGCCAAGGCCGATGCCGATACCGCCGCGGCGCAGAAATGCCGAAATGCCGAAGCACAAAAGGGCAATTTCAAGCTGCAATGCGAAATAGGAAGCAAACAGCCACGCCATCTTGGCGGCATCCACCGTCTCGCCAATGGCTGCAACCCCGATCAGCGTCACAACAATGACGGACAGGTTGAGAATGACCAGCTGTGCAAGCACAGCCAGCAGCTTGGAGGTGACAGCCTGCGAGCGTGAGAGCGGCTGGGTCAGGAGCAGCTCGGCGGTGCGGTCACGCTGCTCCTTGGCAAGCGCGCCGATGCCTGCGATCGCGGCAAAGATCGCGCCGCCGATGCCAAGCGTTTCGCCGCACTCCAGCGCGAAATAACTCAAAAAGTCACCCGTCAGCATTTCCATGCCAAAGGCGTCCGAGAAAGCCCCCATGTTGGCAAACATGTCGCTAAGCTCACCCATCTGCTCCTTCATTTCGGGATAGATGATCACACAGATCAGCAGCATAAAGGAAAGGGCGGCAGACCAGATGATCAGCGAGAGTCTGCTTCTTCTCATTTCATGTAAAAACAGCGTCATACCGTCTCCTCCTTTTCCTGATAGTAGTGCAGAAAGATCTCGTCCAGATCGGGGTCTGTTACCGAGAAATCCGAGAAGGAAAGGGTAGAGAGCAGTCCCAGCAGCTCGGTACTGCTGCCGTCGTACAAAAACTGCACCGCATCTTCCTCGATTTGTACGTCCTTGATGCAGTCAAGATCGGGCAGAGAGGTAGCACCGCGCAGCGAGACGCGCTTGACGCCGGTGTGACCGAGATTGTGCACGCTGTCCGAGACCAGCAGCTGTCCCTGACGGATCACCGCCGCATGCTTGCAGTAGCGTTGCACCTCGGAAAGCACGTGTGAGGAAAGAAAAACCGTCGCGCCTGCGGCGTTCCGCTCCTCAAGAATGGTGTAAAATTCCTTTTGCATCAAGGGATCAAGACCGCCGGTCGGCTCATCCATGACGATCAGCTCGGGAGAATGCTGCAGAGCGGCCACAATGCCAACCTTTTTGCGGTTGCCAAGTGAGAGCTGATCGATCTTGCGGTCGGGGTCAAGCGAGAGGCGGTCGCAAAGGCGCACCGTTTCATTGGAGCAGTCTGCTCCACGCAATTTCGCGCACAGCCTGAGCTGCTCCTTGACCGTCATGCCGCTGTAAAAGTTGGCCTCACCGGGCAAATAGCCTGTGCGTGCCAGAATTTCCTTGCTATGCTTGGTCACGTCCATCCCCAGCACCTGCGCCGTGCCGCTTGTAGGGCGGATCAGCCCCAGCAGGGTACGGATCAGCGTGGATTTCCCCGCGCCGTTAGGGCCGATGAATCCGAAAAAGTCACCCTCGGGGACACAAAGATCCAGCTCCACGATACCGCGGGATTTTCCGTAATATTTTGTCAGCTTTTCGGTTTGTATCGCGTTCATATTAATTTCCTCCGACTTGCTTTACAAGCTGATCGTAAAGAGAACGTGTTGCCTCGTCGCTCTCAAGTCCCACCACCAGTACCTTGCCGTCTACTCGGATGACCACGCAGGACGTGGCCTTGGTGTAGGTATAGCGGGTATAGTTGCCGAATTCCTCGTTGTTGAAGGTGCCCAGCAGCAGCGTAGCCGAGCCAAAGCCCATGACGCGCTGTCCGGGGATATCGGTCTCTCTGAATTCTATGCTCTCAATATCCGTGTATTTGACCGTCGTTTGTTCATAATAAGTCGAATCCACACTAAAGGACTCCTCACCGACGGTCGCGGTAACGTCGCCCGTAAACATCAATACGGTAAAAGAGGGGATCATGATAGCAAGCATGACCACAGTAATGATGATCGCCACCTTGCTGTCCTTGCGCTTGGCCGCCTGCGACAGGGGAGAAATTTCGCCCGCCGCCACCTGCTTTTTGTACAGACGGTAGGAATAAACCATAGGAACTACAGCCACGACGAGCAGCAGCACGAACATGAAAATACTGATCAGAGTCACAGGCAGAAATACGCCAAGCAGCGCCACAAGGCCGCAGATAAACCATACCTTGCCCGCAAAGCGGTGCGTGGCGTTCCAGTTGGCCTCGCTTGCCAGCGTCCACAAGATCCTGATGCCCATGGTGCGGTTTTGCTTGCATTTGGGCAGATAGTTGCCCATAAACATCAATCCAACACCAAGCAGGATCGAGATGACCCAACTCATGTTGACATCCAGTCCAAACGCCGTGGCATATACCAGGCCGTTGAGATACAGACTCAGCACCGGCATGATCCACAGCACCATGAAAAAGACCTTGCGGCTCTGATCGCGGTGCTTGTTATCGGCCGCCGTTATGACAATGCAAACCCAATGCATGACCAGCAAAAACAGCGGCAGGAACAAAACACCGAATGCCGCCCCCGCATATCCGTCGGGATCACCGTTCACGCTCCAATGAATGGCCATCTGCTCGGGCAAGGTATCCCATACGATCAGACCGAAAATCATGGGGAGCAAAATGACAAGGGAAGAGAGTAAAATCATCCATTTATTCTGTTTTATCATTGCAATCTCCTTTCAGAGCCGTGATCCATAGCATGATCTCCTCAAGAACCGAGGTATTGAGCTCATAATAAATAAATTTTCCCTCGCGCTCATCGCGGATCAGGTCCGCCTCGCGCAGAATCGATAAGTGTCTGGAGATCGCCGCACCCGTAATATCAAAATGCGCCACGATCTCGCCTGCGGAAAGCCGTCCTTCCTTGAGCAGATCGAGGATTTCTCGCCGCACGGGATCGGACAGCGCGCGCATGGTTTGTTGCAGACCCATCGTCGCACCTCCTCATTTAACAATTAACTGAAATGTTAAATATAGTATACCATATACCGCTGCCCGTGTCAATAGGGTAGAGCATAAAAAAGGCGGGAATAATCCCGCCAATTTATGGTTATGAATTCTTCAACCTTTTGTTGAGCTGATCGGTCTTGCCCTTGGTGACCAGATATACGGTCAGCCAGATCAGCGCAAAGCCCACAAAGAAGCAGGCCGTGAAGATCAGGAAGGGAACGGTGCCGTCCGCCAGCCAGCCGTTGATCAGATAAACGGCCGCATAATCCAGATACAGCATCAGCGCATGCAAAAGCCCCGCAAAGCCAAGGCTCAGCCGCTCCACTGAATAGATCGCACCCATGCCCGCGGTGGTAAAGGCCAGCAGGCTGACCGAGAGCACGCCGCGTACCACCTCGGTCACGCTCAGCGTCTGCACCACGCCACACGCACCCAGAATTCCGTATACGATGACCATGACGAGAGGGCCAAATCCCATGCCGATCAAGCCGCGCAAGCAAAAATACTTGATAAAGTCCTTCATAGCTCCAACCTCCTTTTGATATCGGAAAAGCAACGGCGGGAAACGTATTCCACGTATCCGCAAGAAAAATGTGCATCCACACCGCCCACCACGGTGGTTTTGAATCTGACTATGCGGTGTCTGTTGGCCAAGGCCGATTTGTTGATCCGCAGAAAATAAGAGGGAAGCCGCTGCTCCAGCTCAAAAAGCCGCAGATGCAGTCTGTATTGCTTGCCGTCCTTATAGATAGCCACGACCCTGCGGTCAATGACTGTAATGCATTCCACGTCGGCAAGGCTCAGCTGTGCGAACTCGCCGTCGCAAAATCCCTGCAGGCTGTCCATGCCATCGTGCGCCATCACCAAAGCCTCGATCTGCTCGGTCAGCGCACTCGGCTCTCGCACCGTAGCCACGATCTGCTCCTCGGCCTTTGGGTCAACGATCAGTTTGAATTTCATGAAGATCTCCTTTCCAGGTGTGTGTCAAGCCTATTATATCACAAATAAACCGACTTGTGAAGATATTTTTCTGTTCGGTTAAATTCCGCGTCTTATCGGCATTATTTCACGGATTTGCATTGGTTTCAAAATGCGGATATTTTTTGATATGTTGGGAACTTTTTAGCGTTTCGAGCGTCTATATTATTAAGGACGCTCGGAACGCCGATTTTTGCCCGTTCACAAAATGTTTGCAAATAAATGCTGCAAAAATTGAGATTACATTGTTAATTTATTTCACCCGGAAAGCAGACCAACCGAAGAATGGCTTTTGTCTTTTGGCTTAACAAAATATACAGATAATATGTAAAAGAATAATATGTGCCCCGCGGCTTTTCGCCGCGGGGGATTTTATATGTCTTGCCCGCGCAAGAGACGGTTGAATTTTCCAAAAAAGTATGGTATAATACATACAAGTCTGAACCAAAACGGAGCGCTGAGATATGACGATCATAGAGTTTTTTGATAAATCGGCAATTGAAAATCTTGCAGGCGCACTGCTGTGCGAGCCGGAGCGGGTGATCTACGTGGGTGCAAGCCCCCGAAGGATGCAGAGCAGTATTGCCATCTACCGTGATATCCTTGCCGCCAGAGGCATTACAACCGAGCTTTCTTATAAAACGGTCAACAAGGGTCAGCTGGACAAGATCATCCGCACCCTTTGTGGGATCGTGCAGGCCTATCCCGACTGTGTGTTTGACCTGACGGGCGGCGAGGAGCTGTATCTTGTGGCGGTTGGGGCTGTGATGGAGCGCTATCCAGGTCGCGTTACCTGCCAACGATTCCATACCGGAAGTCAAACGTTGATTGCATCTGATGCCGCGGGAAACACGGTTGCCGGCAAGCCGCTTCGGGTCAGCGTCAAAGAAATGATCGAAATGCGCGGTGGCAGAGTTGTGACCGATCCGGCACAGCTTTCCTATACATACAACTGGGATTTTTCAGGCGACTTTGTCGCGGATGCGGACAAGCTGTGGCAGATATGCAGAAAGGACACCACCGCTTGGAACAGACAGATCAGGGCCTTGGGACTTCTGGATGAAATGCAGGAGGACAGGACTTCGTTGCGCGTCAGCATTGACAAGGCCGAGGCAGTTGAAAGGCTTGCAAAGCGGGGTGTACGCACCGATTTTTTAAAGCTCTTGCCACGCCTTGAGGCAATTGGCGTGATCTCGGAGCTGTGTACGGACGGTCGGCTGGCATATACCTTCAAGAATGAGCAGATCAAGCGCTGTCTGATCACGGAAGGGCAGATATTGGAGATCGCGATCGCGTGCCGCATGCGCGCGCTGACCGATAAAGAGGGGAAGCCTGTGTATGACGACGTCCGCGTGGGCGTGGTTATGGACTGGGACGAAAAGGACGGAGACGGTGCATATAAAACCGTCAACGAGATCGACGTCATGGCTACCAAGGGTGCCGTTCCCATCTTTATCTCCTGCAAGAACGGCGACTTTTATACCGAGGAGCTGTATAAGCTCTCGGCGGTGGCGGGACGCTTTGGCGGCAAATATGCCAAGCGCGCGCTGGTGAGCACCGCAATAGACCGCTTTGGAGAGAAGGCGGATTTTCTCAGGGCAAGAATGGACGACATGCACATTGCCTGCATAGAAAATGCGGACGCCATGTCGGATAAGGAGCTTACGCGCCGCCTGCGCTCACTCTGGCAGGCATAAGTTTAATTTTTTAGGAGACAGTATGAGAAACGGTAAAAAACTGATCGTGGTCGCAGATGATGACCGCGAGATCCGCGAGGTGCTCTCGCTGCTGCTTGGCGGCGAAGGGTACGAGGTGCTCACAGCCGCCAACGGCCACGAGGCGCTCTCTCTGGCTACCCCCGATGCGGATCTGTATATACTTGACGTCAATATGCCCGCTCTCTCGGGCTTTATGACCGCGGCCGAGATCCGCAAGCAGTCCGATACCCCCATCATTTTTCTGACCGCCTATTCGGGGGAGTCGGATAAGGTCATGGGCTTTTCGGTAGGTGCGGACGACTATATCGTTAAGCCGTTTTCAAACGTCGAGCTGCTCATGCGCGTCAAGGCGATTCTGCGCCGCGGCACGGCTGCAGCCCTGCAGCCCACCGCCTCTGCAAGACGCCTGATCATTGCCGACGCTGCACTTGATCTTGACAGCCAGAGCATTCTCAAGGACGGGCAGAGCATCCCGCTGACCTACACCGAGTTTAAGATCTTAGAGCTGCTGGCCTCCAACCGCAAGCGCATTTTCTCGCTGGACGCCATTTATGAAAGCATCTGGAACGAGCAGGCGGTCGGCGACGGCGCCATTATGGTGCATATCAAGAATATCCGCAAAAAGCTTGGCGATAATTCCAAGAGCCCCACCTATATCAAAACCGCATGGGGAAGGGGGTATTACGTTGACTGAAAAAAAGAGCCGCAGACTCTCGCTTGAAATTCTCGGCATCTTTGCGGTCTGCTTTGCCATCTCTCTCGTGCTGTATATATTTCTGACCTTCTTTACCGTGGCGATGGTGGAGGAGATCTGCTTCAACCTTGACGTTCCGCTGAGTGAAGATCAGCTGTACGGGCTGGACGCCACCGTATTCGTAGGCGCACTTGTTGTATCGGTGATCTTTTTCGCCGTGCTGTTTTTTGCGCTGTTCGGAGAGCGTCTTTCCTATATCCGCACCATCATCGGCGGGGTGAATGCCTTGCAAAGAGGGGAGCTTGACCACACCGTGCCGCTCCATGGCAACAACGAGCTGACAGAGCTGGCAGGCTCGGTCAATTATCTGGCGGCAACCCAGAAGCAGGTGCGGCAAAAGGAGAGCAAGCTGACCGAGGAAAAGGAGGAGCTGATCCGCGCGCTGTCGCACGATATCCGCACCCCACTGACCTCGATCATGTCGTATACCGAGCTGCTGGCAAGCAGAGAAGACTTAACTCCCGAGGAGCTTGCCCGGTATTTTGAGCTGGTTGGCAGTAAAACTGCGCAGATCAAGCAGCTGACCGATATTCTGCTGGACGCGGGCAAGCGCGAGCTTGAGGACTTTGAGGATGCAAGGGTGCTGTTTTTACAGCTGGCCGATGAATTTGAGGATGCGCTGGAAGGACAATTCAAGGCAGTGACCGATCTCTCGGTACTCCCGCATTTCAAGGGTCGCTTTGACGTCCGCGAGATGCAGCGTATCTTTGATAACCTGATCTCCAACGTGCAAAAGTACGCCGATCCCACAAATCCCGTCACACTTTGCGTAAGCCTTGGGGAGCAGGGACTTGTGATCGCGCAGCAAAACGCCGTCAGAGCCATCGGGGAGCCTGCCGAGAGCTATCGCATGGGCGTCCACAGTATGCGCCGTATCGCGCAAAATTACGGCGGCAGCGTGCAGGTCAACTGCACAGATACCGATTTTGAAATCATAATCACACTTTCAGATATTTAATCTTTAGAATTCTTCAGAATTATCTGCAAGAATTCTTTAGAAACGTATGTTAAGATATAGCCACAGGGGAACAAAACAAGACGTCCCCGATATCCTACCTACCAAAAAACAAAAAATGAAAGTGAGGAAATTGAATTATGTTAACATCTTTAGATTGGTTGGTCATTCTGTTTATGGGCCTGGCGTTTGCATCCTTGCTCTCGTTGGCACTCATGTTTTTGATCAGAAATAAGATCGTCAGATACGTATCGATGGGTATAGTGCTGGCAAGTGCCGCAGGAGCTGCATTCTTTGGCTTTATGGTCGGCTTTTCCGGGTATTTCCTTGGTCAGCTTGCCATCTCTCTGCTGGCTGTGGCGCTGATCGTTGCGGCCATTGTGCTCGGCATTATCGGCGCAAAGCGACCGAAGCTGTTTCTGGTCGCCCGCATCCTCGCCGCCGCATCCGTCGTGTTCGGCATGCTCAGCGCATTCTTTATCTGATCCATGAAAAAGCCTCGGCTCTGCCGAGGCCTTTTTTGTTGAGTTCAGAGCATATATCGTGAAACGGTAAACTACGATAAGCCGATGAAATAGCTTCATCGGCTTTTCTTTATGTTCTTGTCTTTCGTGTGTGGTTGATTGAGAGCAGCCGGCATTTGCTCGATATATACACAAATCTGCTCTGTGTATGCTTTCGCTTTTATGCGATTGCGACTGTAATATATCAAAAACACGAAGCGGTCAAGACCTTTATAGGGTCTTGCATATCAAGGGGATTTGTGATACAATATACCGAAGAGTGCTTTTTCTGGGGGAAGGGGAGATGAATGTGTCGCATCAATACAGAAATAAATATTTTTCGGTGCTGGGAGATTCCATCAGCACGCTGTCGGGCTACAGTCAGCCCGAGGATGCAGTATTTTACCGGGGAATGAACAAGCTGGAGGCGGACGTATTTGCTCCCGCAGATACCTGGTGGGGGCAGGTAATTGAGCTTTTGGACGGCCGGCTTTTGATCAACGATTCCTTTTCCGGCAGCATGGTCACCAAGCGACGAGATTGTATCTATCCGTCATACGGCTGCAGCGACGAGCGCACGTCAGCCTTGCATGCTCAACACGCCACACCTGACGTCATTATGGTCTATCTGGGCACCAACGATTGGGGATGCGGCGCACAGCCCACGCCCAATGACACGTCGCAGGCAGAGGACCTGACGGTATTTTCGGTTGCCTATACGAGCATGCTGGAAAAGCTGCACGCCAATTATCCGGGGGCTGAGATATGGTGCTTTACCTTGGCGGTCAGTACCTGTTCCGCACGTCCGGATTTTGCATTTCCGTATCGCTACCGCAAACGCCATATAGAAGAATACTGTGAGGTGATCCGTGATTGCGCCAAGGTGCAGGACTGCCGATTGATTGACCTGTACGCACAGGCAAAGCCGTACGATACCATTGACGGCTTTCACCCCAACAGACAGGGGATGCAGACGCTGTCTGCCGCGGTGATCTCAGAGCTTGCAAAGGGGGATACTATATGATCATCGATTCGCACGTACATTATGCATACCCCAAATATCGGGGCGAATTTTGGTATCTGTACGAGCGGGATGGCGCGTATGCCGTCGGCTGTACCGATCTTGAATCCCTGCTTGCACAGATGAAAGAGAGCGGAATCGTCGGCTTTGTCGAGCCCGCGATCGGCTTTGATGACCTTGCGGGGCAGCTTGCGCTGATCAAGGCACATCATGATTGTATGTGGGGCACGGTTGGCGTGCATCCTACAAGATGCATCCATACAGCATGGAAAAACCGCAGAGAGGTTGAAAAGCTGGCCGGGATCAATCGCATCGTAGCCATCGGAGAAACGGGACTTGACTATCATTACCCGCGACAAAAGCAGCATCGCCTGCGTCAGAAGCGTTGGTTTGTCTGGCAGATCAAGCTGGCACATCGCCTGGAGCTCCCGCTGGTGCTGCATATCCGCGAAGCCGACCGTGACGCATTGCGTATTCTCAGAAGATATAAGAAATATCTGCACGGCGGCATTGTCCATTGTTTTGCGGGGGACAGCCACCTGGCAGAGCAATACGTCGAGCTGGGATTCGTTCTTGGCATTGGCGGCAAGCTGCTTGGACAATCCGCACAGACAAATGCACTTCGCGATACCGTGGCAAACGTGCCGCTGTCCTGCCTGGTGGTGGAAACCGATGCGCCCTTTGTCCTGCCGGATCTTTCGGAACTTGCATGCAGTGAAAAGAAAAAGCGCAAGCTGTGCAACAGCTCTTTCATTTTGCCCGCACTTTTACGCGAGATCGCAAGCATCCGAGGCGAGGACGTACAAACGGTTGAGCAAACCGTATATCAAAATACCGTACGTGTGTACGGACTTACAAAACAACGGAGAGAAACATGACCAAGATGGAATCACAGATCAAGGCCGTGATGATCGGCCATGCCGTGGCGGATGCGCTCGGCGTTCCGGTAGAATTTCAAAAGCGCTCGCGCCTGGATGCCGCGCCGGTGTGCGATATGCGCGGATTTGGCACGTATCCGTACCCCGCAGGGTGCTGGTCGGATGATACCAGCATGTCGCTGGCTGCACTGGACGTGCTATGCACGGGGCAGGTGGATTGGGACGGTATTATGCAGGGCTTTGCCGATTGGTATGATCACGGCGACTATACGCCCACGGGAGAGCTTTTTGATATCGGCAACGCCTGCTGTGTTGCCATACAGAATTATACCGTGCGGCACACACCGCCGCTTTCGTGCGGCGTCAAGGGCGTCAATTCCAACGGCAACGGCTCGCTGATGCGAATCCATCCGTTTGTACTGTACGCTTATTGTATGAATATGTCGCGTGATGACACAGATGAGCTGATCGCGCAAGCCTCCTGCCTGACGCATGCGCATGACAGATCGATTCTCGGCTGTCAGATTTATGCATGTGTGCTGGAGGCACTTTTGCAAAATCCTCAAAAGAAATCGGTATACCAAGCCTTGGAGATAGCAGGCAAGAGGTATGCCGATTATCCCGAATTTTCGCACTATCAAAGAATATTCAATCCGGATTTTGCCGCGCTTGCGCGCGATGAGATCAAAAGCTCGGGCTACGTTGTGGACACGCTGGAGGCTGCGCTGTGGTGCCTGCTGTGTACCGACTCTTACCGTGATTGCGCGTTGACGGCGGTCAATCTTGGCGAGGATACCGACACGGTTGCCGCAGTTGCGGGCGGTCTTGCGGGCGCACTTTACGGCTATGATGCCATTCCCGCAGAATGGCTGAGCACGCTCAAACGCCTTGACTACATTGAGCAGATGTGCCATCGCGCGGCTAAGAAATTGTGCACAATGTCCAAAATTAACGGCGCAATATAAAACGTTCTTGACATTGTTAAATATTATTCGTATAATTATTATGTTGAAATTTGGCAAATTTTCTCAAAGTGTCAACGTGAATTTTCTGATAGAGGAGGCCCTATATGGCTAATTTGCTCTATATAGAGGTGAACAATACCTTACAAACCCTTGTTTTAGAGGAGTTGCCTTTAAGCGGAGACGTGATCATCATTCCTCGCGATCAGGTGGGTTTACATAAGGATCTGAGTGTTCCGGTTCGTATTGACGAATCGGGAAAGGTGACGGTTTGCAGTCTGAATCTTGGAGATGAGTATTCCGGCGGTGATAAGGTAGAAGTCCGGAATAAGAAAGATATTATTACAACCCCTGTGGATGTTCAATCACGAGGACATTGAAACTGTTGTTTATCGTGGATATTCGGATGCTGAGGAAGAGGAATTCTGCGAAAAGATTCTTAACGGGTAATTCCCATGCGGGAGTTGTCGGGCATAGATACAGTTGTCATGCAGGTATGTGATGTCTGTCCATTCTCGTGTCCGCAGTGCTACGCCGGCAAGGGCAACACATATTTGCCCGTGGAGCAGGCCGAGCTTTTGCTGGACCGTACGTTTCGAGGCAGATCCGGTACTTTGCAGATTACAGGCGGAGAACCGATGCTATATCCTGAACTCGAGGAGCTGATCGCCTTTTGCGCAAACCGTAACGTAGCGACGTATCTTGCAACGTCCGGGTACGGTTGCACGCAAGAAAAGGTTCGGGTGCTTCAAGCCGCCGGACTTTCATGCTTGTGCGTTTCGCTCAATGGATCTGTCAAAGAGGTTCATGAGCAAACTCGGCAAGCATACGGGATAGCCCTTGAGGCGATCCGAAATGCATGCTTGGTTGGCTTACCGTGTATGATCAACTGGGTGGCTTGCGGGAGTAATGCGGATGATTTTCCCAACGTTCTCTCCCTATGCCGCGAATTGGGTGTGTGTGCGGTGTGCATAATTAAAAAATACCCGGATTATTCCGGCATGCATACTGATTATCCAAGCGCGCACCAACTGCAAACCCTCAAACGGGTGAGCGCGGATTGTCGGGACGTGGAAGTGTTGGTAGAGGAATGCTACAGCGAACTGCACGGACAGCCGACGAGGTGCTACGCAGGCGAAACGTCGTATTACGTTGACTGCACCGGAAAGGTATCGCCATGCTCAATGGTGAGAACTCTTCGATATACTTCTCCGATGGAAATGTTGGCGTGCGAGAATGAATGGAAAGGGCATAGCAAGAACATCTGCCGTTGCGATTGCATTCGGAACGTATAAGTGGGAGACCGAATAATATTGCGAGGATTTTTTCTGAGGCAGGTGCACATATTTGCCACTCAAAACCGTGTGAGTTCAGCTCTCTTCGGCTATAAAAAGCTCTGTTGGTACGAACCGACAGAGTTTTTTGTTTGGTGCTTGAAAAAAAGTAACGGTTGTGATATGATGATTACGTAGACCTTTCGTTTGCTCGAGGGCTATTGCACAATTTTTGAGCAAAAGGAGCGAACTATGACTAACCAAGACATTCTTCGTATCGCCATGGAGCAGTCGGCTATCGATCTGTGTGCTGCACCGGAGGACTTTGAAAAGAGCGAAAACGTCATCGTGACCTCTCGCTTGGCCGAGGGTGCAAGGGCCTACCTGACCTTGCCCTTTGGCTGCCAGCTGGTGTCGTACGGCTATAACGTGGTTGCATCGGTTGCACCCGAGCTGCGACTGATCACCGAGGACTATATATCCAAACGGAATATCGAATACTGCTTTCAAACGCCCGATCTGCACGTGCTGAACGAGGCACTTTTGCCGCACGGGCAAAAGATCTGCTTTATGGCGGAGTACTTTCTGCCCGACATGACTGCCCTGCGCCCCTTGGATTGCGCGTACAAAATGAAATTCCTGTACCCCGAGGATTTCGCAGATTTGTATCTGCCCGAGTGGGGTAATGCTATTTTGGCCGAGCGTAAGCATCTGGATATGCTGGCCATCGGCGCATACGATGGCGACACCTTGATCGGCATGGCGGGCTGCTCGGCCGATTGCGACAGCATGTGGCAGATCGGTATTGACGTGCTCCCGGCATATCGCAGACAGGGCATTGCATCCGCGCTGACAAGCCGTCTGGCCATTGAAATATTCAACCGAGGCAAAGTGCCGTTTTACTGCGCCGCATGGAGTAACGTGAAGTCTGTCCGTAACGCCATACGAAGCGGGTTCCGCCCCGCATGGGTGGAAATGACCGCCAAGCCCATTGCATACGTGGACGGCATGAACCACCGTCCCCAAAATGCGGAATGATTGCTGACATTTTCGAGAGCATACATTGACAAACGTTGTATCGAATGATATAATATTATACGTAATAACCCCAAGCAAGGAGACAGACGACATGGCATTCAAGCACAACGAGGGAATCAAGGTCTTCAAGGCGCTGGCGGATGATAACAGACTTGAGATCATCGAGTTGCTCATGAGCGGTGAGCGTTGCGCATGCGAGATTTTAGAGGAACTGAAAATCGGGCAATCCACACTTTCGCATCACATGCGCATTTTGTGTGATGCAGGACTGGTAGATTCCTGCAAGCAAGGGAAGTGGATGCATTATTCGCTTTCCGCAGAGGGCTCTGCCCACGCAAGAGCGCTTATCGAGCATTATACACTTGCACCCGAAAAAGCCGAAGATTATACCAAATGCAATTGCCGCCGCAATTGTTGTTAAAAATTCCGCATTGCCCAACTTCTCGTAAGGAAGTTGGGCAGTTTTATTTGCCTGTGTGAGTGATATCACTTGACTGACAGTGGATTTTTGGTGTATAATGCATGTAGAAGGACATATTTTGGATTACGAAACTGACGGAGGAACCTTGATTTGACCGAAGTAGTAGCAGCCCTGATATGGAACAAGAATAAATTTATGATCTGCCGGCGTTCGGCACATAAGGCAAGAGGCCTGCTGTGGGAATTTGTCGGCGGCAAGGTCGAGCCGGGCGAAACGTGCGAGCAGGCACTCATCCGTGAATGCAAGGAAGAGCTTGCAATAACGCTGTCTGTCGGTGACGTATTCATGGACGGTCACTTACATAAGCGAAAATATGAAAGGAGGGTACTGTGTCTGCATATCAGGAATTGATCAAGAGCTTTGAGCGCATCCGCGCATACATGCGCGATTTCTACGTTTACGGCTTCAAAAGCCGTGACGATTATCAGTCCAAGAGTGCACGCTCCTATGACGACGAGCGTCGCAGAATGGAAAGCTGGCTGGGCGAGCACATGAGCTTTGTCCGCACGCCCGAGGGAAAAAACGTGTTTATTTCCATTGACAGCCGCACCA
>JAZULL010000012.1:0-3548 GCA_045603085.1 Eubacteriales bacterium
AAGCTCGTTTCGGAAATTATCTCCCCATCCGCGGTATAAGCCCAGCCCTTGAACTGCTTGCCTTCGGGAGCGGTGAATCCGTTTTCAGGGATGGTGAACGTGCCGTAAAGGTTTTCTACCGCATCCATTGTACCTGTGCCGCCGTTAGCGTTGAAGGTCACGGTGTAGAAGGGGTGAATGTGCAGATATTTGTAGGTTGCAATGTTCTCCTTGTTATATTCCACGGGTTCGCTACCGTTGATATTGGCGCTTGCCACGATTTCATAATCCCTGCCGTAAAGCGTGAGGTCGGGGGCAGCACAAATTGCCATATTGCCGCGCAGCTTCACATCCGCCTCGATAAATTCGGGCACAAGAACGGCATTGCCCATGAGAATGCCTACGGTGGCAGGACCCTCGTGCTCCACGGGGCCCGTGACAAGCACCTCCAGCACGCCTCCGCTCACAAGGGCTCTGCCCTGCGCCGCAACAATACCTGCGGCAAAGCCCTTGCCGGTGGCAAGCGCGGTAGCCTCAACCGTGGTGATGCTTTGATTCAGCTTTACGTTATTGGCATAAAAGCCTGCGGCATTGGGACCCGATGCCGTCAGCTCCAGAGTGCTGTTCCAGATATCCACGTTGGTGTCAGGGGATTCGAGATTGCCGATGCAAACTGCGCTCTCGTCGGTCGTGCGGACATCGATCTTCAGCTTGCTGTCCTCAATGCCGATATCCTGCATGGCGCAAATGCCGCACGCGGCATCCTCGGTGGCGCGGCAGGAGATCTCAAGATCGCAGCCCGTCATGGAGGCTGTGCCGCCAAGGATCATACCGTAGGCGGCAGCGCCGCTTATCTCGATCTTGCCACTGACATTTTCAAAGACGCCCGCGCTTGTGGGAGCCAAAATACCGTACATATTGCCCCTTAGGTCAAGCACCGAATTTTTTACCGTGAGGGTGCCGCCACCCTCACCAACGGCGATCGGGATGGTTTCCTCATCCACGGCGGCGCCATGTATCGTCACATTGCAGTTTTCAATGGTGATATCACCGGTTTCGGTATACATTCCGATATAGTTTCCGCCATCGGGAACGTTGGTGTTCTTCAGCGTAATATCACCGGCCTCGGTGCCGACCAGACCCGCCTTGCCACTGATCGTCGCGTCCTCCACGGTCACGTCGCCCATCGCGCTGAGACAGATCCAGTCAGAGGAGATCTCACAATTCTTGATCACAACGTCCTGCGCGCCTGTTACAACGTAAGTGTTTGACCAAAGCTTGCCCGTACCGGATATTTCTATATTTTTGGTAGAAGCGACAGCCACTTCACTGCCATCCGGCATACCACCATCATGAGTGGGAACCGTGATCCGATTCTCGCCCACCAGATCGATGGTCAGATCCGCGATCTCGGCATAAATACCGGCAGTGAATATATCCGAAGTGTGGACTTCGGTGATATTGGCGCCGTTCAGCGTCAGGGTATTGGTGGCGGCATCGTAAGAAGCGGTGCCGTCCCCCAGCACGTCGGCGGCGTTATCCTCGTTTACCTGAATGCCGCCCACGTAGATACCGTAATTGTGAACTGCCGCAGATGCAGGAATTGCCGTGAACACCGCTGTGCCGAGCAGCAGGGCAAGCGTCAATAAAATTGAAAATATTCTTTTTTTCATAGTATTCTCCCTAAAAACAACATAGGTTGGGGGCAAGCCCCAACTTATGTGTCAGGGCTTAAAGCCCTTTATTTGATATGGTTATTTCTTTTTAAAAACTGTCTTGAGATAAGAGAAGCTCTTTTTCTTGATAGCGAACCAAAGAAACGCAAAGCCGCCGATTCCGACTACCAGCACAGAGCCGATTACTATTGCAATAATCGCTCCTGCACCGAGACCGTTCTTGGCTTGTCCGTCATCGGTAAAGCCGCCCTTTGCTTCGTATCCGCAAATGTCACAGATCTTGTCATCATTCTCATCAACGTGTGTGCCTACATCTACCTTCTCACCGCAAGCACAGAGCTTGTGATGACCGTTCTCATCGGTGATCCACTCAACGCCGGCAGAATGTCCGTTTGCTGCCTTAAGCTCCGCACCGCAAACGGTACATTTCTGAGGTTCAGTGCAATTTGCTTCTGCACCGGGAGTGTGTTCACCGTTTGCCTCTACCAAAACAGTGCCGCAAACCGTACAAGTCTGATCATGTCCGCAATTTGCTTCTGCTCCGGGTGTATGTCCCTTTGCTTCTTCAAGCACCTTTTGACATACGGTACACTTCTGCGCTTCAGTGCAGGTTGCCTCGGCTCCGGGCGTATGAGGCGCTGCTTCTCTTGCAAGTCCGCAGTTAGGGCAGACCTCAGAGCATTCATGCTCGTAGAAGTGGAGAGCCTCGCCACCAAGACCTTGGGTTCTTATGTAACCGCAAACCGTACAAGTATCGTCACAGTTGCTGTTGTTGCCGTAGTCATGCATGCTATAAATCATTGAGCCGTTGGGGTCATCGCAATTTTCTATATCTATGCAGCTCTTGTAATGGAACGTGTCGTCACTGTAATCGTATCCCTCGGAATAAACGTGTCTATGCACTCCTGCCTCAACGTAAATAGCTTCAAAGTCTACGCTCTCGGTCACGTCATATTCTCCTGTAAGAAGAGTCATTCCACCGTCGGTCGACCAGCCGGCGAACGTTTTTCCGTCAGGGAGCGTAAATTCACATTCCGGCAAGGTGATAAGTCCTCCCTTTACCGTCAAGGGGCTCATCGTACCTATGCCTTCTCCGGGACTAAAGCTAATAGTGTAATAAGGCAATTCTTCGGAAAGAAGGTTCAGAACGATCAAAACACCGTCCTCGTTTGCAAACAGAACGCCTGCATCCTGACCGTTTACCTTTGCTGCTGTGATACCGTTTTCAAATTTGAATCCCTCTTTGGGAGTAACTGCAAGAACGAATCGGTAAGACTTTCCACCGGCAAACACGCCTTCAGCGTTCAAGCCCATATCCGTATCGCAATCGACGAATATAAATTCCTCAATATTGTAGGTATCATCACCCTTTTCAACCTGTCTTGCGGGATGCATTCCCTCAACGGGATTATCCACCGTGATCACAAGTTGCTCGATGGTGTGCTTTTCACACTCAAAGGGAATGGATGCAAGCAACCAGTTCGCCTCGGAGTTGCCGTTATATCGTTCAATCTTGGTAGCAGCAATACCGTTTGCCTTTACTGTGAGAGCATCGTGAGAAGCAAACTCAAACTTACCGTTGCTTGCGCCAAGGATCTGCTTTTCGGAGCGGAGGATGATGCGAAGCTCATATTCATGACCGTAAGCAAAGGTATCGGTAGAGAGAAGCTTTTTGTTGGCGGTAAGGTCATACCAAACTATCGCATCAGCAGAAGTGCCGAGATCGTATCCCTCTCCATATGTAAACTCATAATCGGGAGCTTCGCCGTGTACGGGATTCTTAATACCGCTGATATTGACCTCGCTGAGAACACCGCCGTCGCAGGGAGCAAAGGTGACGGTGACCATTGCGATAGTGGGATCGTCGGGCAAAACCATGACATCAACGTAGCC
>JAZULL010000013.1:0-2085 GCA_045603085.1 Eubacteriales bacterium
CTCCATGGCATGCTCCACCTCCTCGCGGCGCGCGGGAAGCTCCTCCATGGAGCGGCGGTAGACAATATATACCTTGTCAGCCCCCAGACGCAGCGCGGTTCTCGCGGCGTCCATGGCCACGTTGCCGCCACCCACGACCGCCACGCGGCGAGCGCGCAGAATGGGCGTGGAGCTGCCCTCTCTGTAAGCCTTCATCAGGTTGCTTCGGGTCAGATACTCGTTGGCGGAATACACACCCTTGAGAGATTCACCGGGAATACCCATAAAGCTCGGCAAACCTGCGCCCGAGCCGATAAATACCGCCTCGTAGCCATCCTCAAACAGCTCGGGGATCTCGACCGTTCTGCCAACCACCACGTTTGTCCGGAACCGGACGCCAAGAGCCTTGAGCGTATCCACTTCCTTTTGCACGATGGCCTTGGGCAAACGGAATTCGGGAATGCCGTACATCAAAACACCGCCGGCTACGTGCAGAGCCTCAAATACCGTCACGGCATACCCTGCCTTGGCAAGGTCACCCGCACATGCAAGACCCGCAGGACCCGATCCGACAATGGCCACGCGATGGCCGTTGGGTGCAGGCTTTTGCACGGGGCTCTGATTATAGGTATTATGCCAATCGGCCACAAAACGTTCCAAGCGACCAATGCCCACGGGCTCGCCCTTGATGCCGCGTACACACTTGGCCTCGCATTGCGATTCCTGCGGACAAACTCTGCCACATACCGCGGGAAGCGAGGACGAGCGGCTGATGACCTCATAAGCACCCTCAAAATCGCCTTCCTTGACCTTGGCGATAAACTCGGGAATGGCAATATTCACGGGACAACCCGAAACACACGGCATGTTCTTACAGCCCAGACATCTTGCCGCCTCGGCAAGCGCGGTCTGCTCGTCATACCCCTGCGTGACCTCGTCAAAATTACGCGCGCGAAGCGCGGGATCCTGCACGGGCATGGGGTTTTTTATGGGAGAGTTGTTGATCTTAGCCATCACTGCACCTCCCTTTTGTAAAGGTTGCAAGCCGATTCTCTGGCATGCAATTCAAAATCGCGATACATACTGCCGCGCGACATGGCCTCGTCAAAATCCACGGCGTAGCCGTCAAACTCGGGGCCGTCTACACATGCGAACTTGGTCACACCGCCCACGGTCAGGCGACAGCCGCCGCACATGCCGGTGCCGTCGATCATAATGGGGTTCATGGAAACCACCACGGGAATGGCGTAGGGCTTGACGGTTGCAACCACGTATTTCATCATGATCAGCGGGCCGATGGTGATGACGCGGTCAAATTTCTCACCGCGCTCCAAGGCCGCCTGCAGGGGGGCTGTCACGGTTCCCTGCGCGCCGTAAGAGCCGTCGTCGGTCATGACCACCAAGGAGTCGGACGCCGCGGCAAATTCATCCTCTAAGATCACAAGATCCTTGTTGCGAAAGCCGATGATAGCGTGCACCGAGCAGCCTGCCTCATGCAAAGCCTGCACAACGGGCAATGCAATGGCACAGCCAACACCGCCGCCAACGACACAAACACGGGAAAGGCCCTCTATCTCGGTCGCCTTGCCCAGAGGGCCGACAAAATCGGCAATATATTCATCTTGCTGCTTGGTGGCAAGCAGATCGGTGGTGGCACCCACAGTCTGGAAAATAATGCGCACCGTGCCCGCAAGTCTGTCATAGCCCGCCACAGTCAAGGGAATCCGCTCCCCATTCTCATCCACGCGCAGAATGATAAATTGCCCCGCACGGGCACGCTTGGCCACAGCAGGCGCAAAAATATCCATCTGTACCACGGTGGGATTCAGTTGTTTTCTTGATACGATCCGGTACATAACTTTACCTTTCAAATCTATATGCAGTACAAAGCACAAATTAACTCATAATAATTTTATCACAACTACACGGCGGTGTCAATTGATTTACAATAAAAAACGATGCAAAGCGCATCGGCAGGAGAAACAAAGCTATAACGACTTTCACCTAAAAACGAGTTCCCCCTATCGGTTGAGCGGGAGGCGAATTTGGCACAAAAAAACTGCGCAGAACGAGGCGCACCGGAGAAAGTAAAGCGAAGGCGATCTT
>JAZULL010000014.1:0-22601 GCA_045603085.1 Eubacteriales bacterium
ACCGCTTGGCCTCCGACTTCCCCTTGCTGATGGCTTGCCTGTGGGTGGTCAACGAGTGGTCGCAGACCATTGGCTGGACAGGACTTCCTTGGGCAAGACTGTATCTCTCGCAAAGCTACCTTTTGCCCATGGCACAAAGCGCATCGCTGCTTGGCGGCATGTTCGTGTCGTGGCTGATCGTGGCGGTCAACCTTTCGTTTGCGGGGCTGATCCTTTGTCGGGGTCACAGACTGTCCTTTGGACTGCTTGGCGGCTGCCTGCTGGCGGGCAATCTTTTGTTCGGCCTTGCGGCCATGGATTCTGTCAAGGGCAACGCGCCGGTCTGGCAGATCGGCTTTGTGCTGGTGGCTGTTGTGACCGTTTGCACCGCACTTGTATACGGACTTGTCCGTCGGCTGGGATCTGATACGCGCATTCTCAAGGGCTTTGTGTGCCTTGGGCTGATGCTCTGTGTGCTATCCTCGGTCTCCACCGTGCTGGACACCTATCAGGACCCCGCCCGGACGTTTCGCGCCGCAGCCCTGCAGGGAAATCTTTCCTCCAAGGACAAGTGGGCGGACGATGCGGGACTTCGCTCGTTTCGCGTGTATGCCGAGCTGACAGAGCAGGCGGCTGACGACGGCGCGACCCTGATCGTGTGGCCCGAGACCGCGCTGGCGTATACGCTGTTCAAGGTACCCTCGTATTCCAAAACCAAAGCGCCGCTGTATATGGTGCACGACCTTGCCGACCGCACGGGCACGACCATGATGGTCAGCACCTTTACCTCGACGCAGTATTTTGACCCCGAGGCAGAGGATAACAGCTATAACAGCGTGATCGTATTCTATCCCGATTCGACCTACGATGAGGATATCTACGTCAAGAGAAATCTTGTGCCGTTTGGCGAATACGTGCCGTGGCGTGATTTCTTGCTTAAGATCGTGCCCGTGCTGGGTGAGATCAACATGCTGGAGAGCGACGTGGCAAGAGGGGACAAGGCTGTGGCGGTGGACACCAAGTCGCTTGGCGTCTCGGTCGGCCCGATTATATGCTTTGACTCCATTTATGAAGAAAGTGTGCGGCAAACCGTGAATGCGGGGGCAGAGATCATCACGGTCTCAACCAACGACTCGTGGTTTTCCGATTCTGCCGCCGTGTATATGCACAACAATCACGCCAAGTTCCGCGCCATTGAAAACGGCAGATACGTGGTGCGCTCGGCAAATACCGGCGTGTCGTCCATCGTAGCGGCGGACGGTCGCGAGCTGGGGCAGCAGGACGCGCTGACCACGGGGCTTGTGGTGGCCGACGTATGTGCAAGAGATAACCAAACGCCTTATAGTACGGTGGGATATCTGCTTGTATGGATCTGCTTCGGCGTGCAGGCTGTTTTGCTTGTGATTCATGCCGTCTGGGCCGCCGTCAGATGTTACAAGCGTCACAAAAATCCTCATATTTCTTAATAATTATTAATATTTTTTACGCCGAAAAAAAGTGCTAAAAGTATTGACAATTCTGACGGAAGTTGCTATAATGTTCACATGGGGAACACCCAAAAATCATATTCATTAAGGAGAACAAATCACTATGAAGACTATGACCAGAGTTATGGCAGTTGCACTTGTTGCAGTTGTTATGTGCATGGTACTCGCTTCTTGCGGCAACACCATCAGCGGCACTTACTCCGCTACCTATGAGTCTGAGGGCTTCCTCGGCTTCGGTAAGGGCTCTTACACCACCACCTATGAGTTCAAGGGCAAGAACGTTGTTATGACTGTTGAAGCAACTGTTGGCGGCAAGACCACCACTACCACCACCAACGGTACTTACGTAATCGAGGATGACCAGATCATCTTCACTTGGGACAAGAACGTTGAGACCAACGAGAACGGCGACAGCGTTGTTTCCACCAACAAGTACGAGTTCAGCAAGGGCGACGACTTCATCTACATCGGCGACCAGAAGTACGACAAGAAGTAATTTGAGTCTGCATAAAAAAGCTGTTGCTTCGGCAACAGCTTTTTTTCTTGCAATTTTTCTTCGGTTATAGTATAATAAAATAGTATAATAAAAAAACGGAGGCATATATGGAGTGGCACGAGGATACGGTCAGGATCAATAAGGCACATGCGAAAATGATTGCCCACCAGGGGCTTTTTGTGGCCGAGCGAGGGAACAGCATTCCGTCCTTCCGCTATGCAAGCCAAAAGAGCCATTACGGTATTGAGTGCGACGTGCACGTGACGCGCGACAAGCAGTTTGTCATCATGCACGATGACAGAACCGGCACGACCGCAAAAACCGATCTGCTCATTGCCGAAAGCACACTTGCCGAGCTGCGCGAGGTGGAGCTGACCAGTATGTGGGGGCACGAGCACCCGATCGAGGACAGGAGAATTCCCACGCTGGAGGAATATCTCGGCTTTTGCCGCGCAGGGAACAAGGTTGCCGTTATCGAGTTGAAAAATCCTTTTGCCGCCGATGATATCGCGCTTCTGGTCGACGAGGTCAAGAAATGTACGACCTTGGATATGGTGACGTTTATTTCGTTCCATCCGGAGAATCTGATCGTGCTGCGCCGCCTTTTGCCAAAGCAGTCGTTGCAGTATCTGACAGCGTCGTATTCGGATGCGATCATGGAGACTATGGACAAATACGACCTTGATCTGGATATCGCGTGGCCGCCGCTCAATCCCGAGATCATCCGCACCGCGCACGCGCACGGGCACAAGGTCAACACGTGGAACGTGGACGCCCCGGCCGATGCGGAAAAGTTTATTTCGTGGGGCGTGGACTTTATCACCACGAACTTCCTTGAGTAAAAAAGAAAAAACCGTTCGTTTCGCAACGAACGGTTTTTTCTGTTTTGCAATCTGCAATCAGTCGCAAACGTAGGGCAGAAGAGCAGCCTGACGAGCGCGCTTGATAGCGGTGTTGAGCTCGCGCTGGTGAACGGCACAGGTGCCGGACATTCTTCTGGGCAGGATCTTGCCGCGCTCGCTGATGAACTTGCGGAGCTTAGCGGAATCCTTGTAATCGATATATGCAACCTTGTCGGCGCAGAAAATGCAAACCTTCTTTCTTCTGCGAACCACGGGGCGCGCAGGACGAGAAACGTTGTTTTCAGTCATCTTATGAAATCCTCCTGTTAATATTTGTGACGTTCAATCGGCTCAGAAGGGCAGATCGTCGTCGGTTTTGATCTCCTCGAACTTGGGCGTAGCGCCTGCGGGAGAGGAGTAAGCGGGTGCACCGTAAGCGTCGGGTGCATAGCCGCCCTGGGTATTCTGGCTTTCGCTTCTGCTGTCCACGAACTGGACCTCTTCAGCGACAATGTCGGTCATGTAGCGCTTCTGGCCCTGCTGGTCGGTCCAGGATCTGTTCTGGATAGAGCCGATCACGCAGATAGAAGAACCCTTCTTGAAGAAACGGTTGACAAACTCAGCAGTGGAGCGCCATGCAGTTACCGTAAAGAAATCTACCTCAGGCTGCTGGCCGGACGATGCGCGGCGGTTGACAGCCATGCGGAAGGTTACGACGGCAATGCCGCTCTGGGTCTGCTTCAGTTCAGGATCAGCGGTCAGTCTGCCGCCGAGGATGACTTTGTTCAGATTAAAATTTGCCATACTTGACCTCTTTTTGCCGATTACTCAGCGTCGGTTGCTTCAGCAACAACTTCTTCAACTACAGCAGCTTCTTCGGTTACAGCAGCCTTAGCTACGGGCTCGAAGTCCAGCTTGATGGTCAGAGAACGCATAACGTTCTCGTCGATCTGGAACAGACGGTCGAGCTCTGCAAGGAAGTTGCCTGCAGCCTTGAAAGTAACTACTACGTAGTAGCCTTCGGGCTTATCATTGATGGGATATGCCAGGCGGCGCTTGCCCCACTGTGCAACCTCAATGATAGTGCCGTTCTCAGCAATCAAAGAAGTGAACTTGTTCACGGTAGCATTGGTTGCTTCCTCACCGTTGGCAACGTCAACGATGAACAGACTTTCATAAGAATTGAGTACCTTTTCCATGTGTTTTTACCTCCCTATGGACTTTATTACGACCGCACGTTTTGTCATATTTTATTTTGTGCGGTAGAGAGACGAACTGCGTTGCAGTCCGTACCAAGGGTATATTATACTACAAACTGCAGGTTTTGTCAACACCTTTTGTAATAATATTTTTTACAAAAAAACGCAAATTCCTTGCCATTTTGATGTAAATATGCTATAATATATACAGATAAAACAAGTGATTGACAAGGAGGATTATATGGCAGAGCAGAAGAAACAGCAGAAGAAAAAGAAAAAGAAAAAGATGCCCAAGGCGTTGCGGGTTTGTCTGATCATGCTGGCTGTGCTGGCGGTACTGTTCGGTACTACCGTTGCGCTGGCGATGTCGGGTGTGATTCCCGCAAACAACGTTGAGGATTTTCTGGATGACTTTGTAGGCAAGGGCGTTGAAAAGGCATTGGATAAGGTGCTTCCCAATGATCTTGTGGACGAGGTCTTTGTGGATAAATACGGCGATTTTGTCGATTTTGTGGTCGATTTGCTGCCCAAGCCCCAGAGAGTTGCGCTGGACGGACAGATCCGGGTGTATTTCTTTGACGTAGGGCAGGGAGACAGCATTCTGATCATGGCACCTGCCGGCAATATTCTGATCGATGCGGGACCCAACGATTGCGAGGACGCGCTCGAAGGGTATCTGGACGATCTGGGAATCACCACCCTGCATTGCGTGATCGCCACGCATCCCCACGAGGACCACATCGGCAGTATGGACATGATCTTTGAAGAATACGAGGTTAAAACGTTGGTCATGCCCGAGGTGGATGCCGATACGGGTGATTATACGCGCATGATGGCAGGTGCGGACGAGCAGGGAACGCAGATCGTGTATGCCAAGAGCGGCACGACCTTCAGCCTTGGTGAGGTCAACGTGCTGGTAGTCGGCCCTTGCGGCACGGAATACGGCGACCTCAACGACTGGAGTCTGGTGACCAAGATCACTTACGGCTCGACCTCCATGATGCTGACGGGTGATGCCGAGAGCATTTCGGAAAAGGAGATTGTTGCCAAGTACGGTAGCAGCGAGCTTGACGTGGATATTCTCAAATCGGGACACCACGGCTCGTCGTCCTCGTCCTGTGACGCGTTCCTTGACGCAGTTGATCCCGAGATCGTCATCATTTCCTGCGGCACGGGCAACAAGTACGGACATCCCAATACCGAGACTATGGAAAGATATCAGGAGATCGACGCCGAGATTTGGCGCACCGACCTGGAGGGCACCATCGTCTACGTCAGCGACGGCGCGACGTTTACAAAACAGAATTGATTGAGATAGGGAGAGCCATGGTGGCTCTCCCTTGTTTATCGGGGACTCAGAACCCATATTTGCGCCAAAAGCTATTTATTCCGCTTGGGTATCCTGCGCAAATCTGCATATCGCGTCGCAGGCGACGCTTATGCGGGGGTTCTTCATTTTGAAATCTCAAACAAAAAGAGGATGGGGTGCTTGTGCACCTCATCCTCTTTTTGGTGGGCTATCAGGGACTCGAACCCCGGACCAACCGGTTATGAGCCGGTAGCTCTGACCAACTGAGCTAATACCCCGCATCAAAACGCCTATCTATTATAATCGTTATTTGGCAAAATGTCAAGGGGATAGCCTAAAAATTTTAATATTCATGAGAAAAGGGCTGCAGAGTCATTCCAAGTGAAGCCTTTTGTGTCATCCTGAGCGGAGCAAACAATAATCAATTGTTTGCTCCGCTCAGGATGACACTCGGGGGGACGCATTGGAATGATAATGAATGCAATTCTTAGCCGAACGGGAATCGAACCGAATTGCCCGACGACGATGCATTTGCGCATCTTTCGGCGCGCTTTCGCTCGCAAGATTTGTATCTTGCTTCGCAAAATCACACCAAAATCTATCAAAAATGCATTCGCCGACGGGTGCTGTGCAGTTTTGACGCAGCAGATTTTTTCGATCCCAAAAGCTTTTTCCGCAGGGCATATAGGCAATATGTCCAAGGGAAAAGATGAAGGGATCGGACAAATCTGCCCGTCAAAACCAACTTGGTTCGACTCCCGTTAGGCTATCGATTTTTCAAATATGTATTTACTTTCTCTTGAATGTGTGTTATACTATTAAACTGAGATATTATGACGAAAAGGAGGGAGCAGTATGGATCAGTTCAAGCTGGTCAGCCCGTTTAAGCCCATGGGTGACCAACCGCAGGCCATCGAGCAGCTTTGCCAAGGCCTTGAGAACGGTGCACGCTATCAAACGCTTTTGGGCGTTACCGGCTCGGGCAAGACCTTTACCATGGCCAATATCATTGCAAAATGCAACCGTCCCGTGCTGATTCTTGAGCCAAACAAGACGCTGGCGGCACAGGTCTGCTCCGAAATGCGCGAATTTTTCCCTGAGAATGCGGTGGAATTTTTCGTGTCGTACTATGATTATTATCAGCCCGAGGCCTATATCCCGGGCAAGGATATGTATATTGAGAAGGATGCACTTGTCAACGACGAGATCGACCGTCTGCGACACAGCGCCACCTCCTCGCTTTTCGAGCGTCGCGACGTCATTATCGTGGCGTCTGTCTCCTGCATCTACACGCTGGGTGACCCCGTGGAATATCAGACCCTGCAGGTCTCCCTGCGCCCCGGCATGCAGATGGATCGCGACGAGCTGATCCGCCGCCTTGTGGCCATCAGCTATTCGCGCAACGACTTAAATCCCGTCCGTAACAGCTTCCGCGTGCGCGGCGACACCTTGGAGATCATGACCGCCAACGTATCGGATAAGCTGCTCCGGATTGAGTTTTTTGACGATGAGATCGACCGCATTTCGGTCATCAATCCCGTCACGGGCGAGCTTGTGCGCATTCTTTCATACGCCGTGATCTTTCCCGCGACCCACTATGCTGTGTCGGACGATAAGCGCGAGGCTGCACTGGAGGAGATCCGCCGCGAGATGGTGGACAGAGCAGCTTGGTTTGAATCCGAGGGCAAGCTGATCGAGGCGCAGCGCATTACCGAGCGCACCAAGTACGATCTGGAAATGCTGCGCGAGGTGGGCTTCTGCTCGGGCGTGGAGAACTATTCCAGAGTGCTTGCGGGCAGAGAACCCGGCTCGACCCCCTATACCTTGTTAGACTATTTTCCCGAAGACTATATCATGTTCATCGACGAATCTCACGTCGCAGTCCCGCAGGTGCGCGGCATGAGCGGCGGTGACACCGCGCGAAAGAAAAACTTAGTGGATTTCGGCTTCCGCTTGCCGTCCGCATACGACAACAGACCCTTGTATTTTGAGGAATTTGAGGATAAGATCAACCAGGCCGTTTTTGTCAGCGCGACACCCGGTCCTTACGAGCAGGAGCATGCCGAGCAGGTAGCTGAGCAGCTCATCCGTCCCACGGGTCTGCTTGATCCCGAGGTTGAGGTGCGTCCGGTTGAAGGACAGGTGGACGACCTGCTTGGCGAGATCCGCGACCGCGTGGCCAAGAGTGAGCGTGTGCTGGTCACCACGCTGACCAAGAAAATGGCCGAGGATCTGACCGATTATCTGGAGCAGAACGGGGTGCGCGTGCGCTATATCCACTTTAACGTGGAGACCATGGAGCGCATGGAGATCATCCGCGACCTTCGTATGGGCGTGTTCGATGTGCTGGTTGGCATCAACCTGCTTCGCGAGGGGCTGGATCTGCCCGAGGTATCGCTGGTAGCCATTCTGGATGCCGACAAGGAAGGCTTCCTTCGCGGTGAGACATCGCTGATCCAGACCATCGGCCGTGCCGCGCGAAATGCAAACGGCAAGGTCATTATGTACGGCGACACGGTGACAAGGTCGATGCAAAAGGCCATGGCCGAGACCGCCCGCCGCAGGCAGAAGCAGGACGACTTCAACCGCGCCAACGGTATCGTGCCGCGCACGGTGGTCAAGGATATCCGTGACGTCATCGATATGGCAAGCCCGACCGGTGGCAAGCAGGCTGCCAAGACCGAGCAAGCCGCAAAGGGCAAGATGACCCGCGCGCAAAAGGATAAGCTGATCGCCGAGCTGACCGCAGAGATGAAGCAGGCGGCCGCCAAGCTGGAATTTGAAAAGGCAGCATACCTGCGCGATCAGATCAAGCGCATTCAGGAAGGAGATAAAGCGTGAAAAAGGCTGAAAATAAAAAGAAAAAGAGCATTCGCATCCCTATGGTCAACCGCCGTTATCTGTTTTGGACGAGTGTCATTCTGGTTGGCGAGATCGTGCTGATGTGTGCCGCGTATGCCATCAATATGCTGGATAATTTTATCGGCTATATCATCCTGCCTTTCTGGGGATTTTTCACGGTGTATACCGCCTATGAGGCCGCCGTGCTTGCACTGGAAGCCATCCGCGTGACCGACGGCGTCGTGATTGCGGGCAAGGACAGACACGGCAACGATATCCATTTCAAGGCTGATCAGCTGATCAGGATCTATCCCTGCGACGAAAAGGGAAACCGCTTGCCCGAGGACGCCAAGGTCTACCGTAAGATCGGTCTGGCCTTCGCCCTGAAGAACGGTAAGACCTTTATCCGTCAGACCTCGTATCTGACACAGAAAAAGCTGGACTCCCTGCGTGCCGCGCTGGAGATTCCCGCAGATAAGTCTGCAACCCCGGAGGATTGACATGAAGCAAAGACTGTTTTTAATACCCGCACAGTTCAAGCATGCACCGCTTGCCACCGTGTTCGGCATTCTGGTGCAGATCATGATGTGGGGAAGCTTTATCATGGCACACGTGATGATCGTTTGCGCCATGAGTGACCCGCATGCAATCTGGTGGTCGCCCGTGTGTCTTGTGATCACAGCCGTAGCGTTTTTACTGTGGAATTATGCCGTCCGTCCCTTAGCGCGCGCCGAGATCCGCAGATATTTCAAAAAGCAAGAGAACAGAAAGAACTGATATGAAACTGCAAAAAATCGTAATTCGCGGTGCCCGCGTCAACAATCTCAAGAATATTGACGTCGAGATCCCGCGCGACAAGCTGGTCATTCTGACCGGCCTTTCGGGCTCGGGAAAATCCTCCTTAGCCTTTGATACCGTGTATGCCGAGGGACACCGCCGCTTTGTTGAGTCGCTTTCCTCGTATGCGCGTATGTTTCTGGGGCAGATGGACAAGCCCGACGTGGACACCATTGACGGCCTGAGCCCCGCCATTTCCATCGACCAGAAGACCACCTCCAAGAACCCGCGTTCCACCGTGGGTACTGTGACGGAGATCTACGACTACCTGCGTCTGCTGTATGCACGCGTGGGCATTCCGCACTGTCCCGTGTGCGGTAAGGAGATCAGACGGCAGAGCACCGATACTATCATTGATAAGATCTGCGAGCTGCCTGAGGGTGAGCGCTTTTTGGTGCTGGCACCTGTGGTTCGCGCGCAAAAGGGTATGCACGAAAAGGTGCTGGCTGATGCCAAAAAGAGCGGCTACGCGCGTGTGCGCATTGACGGAAGTCTATATGATCTTAGCGAGGACATCTCGCTGGACAAGAATAAAAAGCACGATATTGAGGTCGTGGTGGACAGACTGGTGCTCAAGGAGGGGGTTCGCTCCCGCCTTGGCGACTCGGTGGAGACCGCGCTGAACCTTGCAGAGGGACATCTGCTGATCGTGACCGTGCCGCGCGGCGAGGGCAAGCCCATCGAGCTGACCTTCTCGCAAAGCTATGCCTGTGAGGAGCACGGAGTTTCGATCGGTGAGCTGGAGCCTCGCATGTTTTCCTTCAATAATCCCGTGGGTGCGTGTCCCGTGTGCGCGGGACTTGGCGAGATGCAGACGGTATCTGCCACCAAGGTCATTCCCGATAAGCGCTTGTCGTTGCGCGGCGGCGCGATTGCGGTCAACGGCTTTAAAACCTTGGAGGAGGACAGCTGGAACGGCCCGCTGTTTTACGAGGTGGGTAAGGTGGCAGGCTTTACCTTGGATATGCCTATCCGCGAATACAGCCCCGAGGCCCTGGACGCACTTCTGCACGGCACGGGTGAGCGCGCCTATCGCATCACCCGCAGCTTTGGCGGTCAGACCCATGAGCAGACCGTGGTATTCCACGGCATTCTGGAAATGATTGAAAGCCGCATGAAAAACGGCGGCATGTTCGGTAAGGAATATTATACCCAATTCGTGCAGGAGGCGGATTGCCCCGTGTGCGGCGGCAAAAGACTCTCTCCCGTGGTGCTGGGCGTCACGGTGGGTGGGCTGAATATCCATGATTTCTGCGCCATGTCCGTGGAGCAGGCGCTGAATTTTGTGGAGAATCTGCAATTTTCGGGCAGTGAGGCGGTGATCTCCAAGGAGATCATCAAGGAGATCCGCGCGCGACTCGGCTTTCTTGTCAGCGTGGGTCTTGGATATCTGACGCTGGGGCGCAAGGCAGGTACGCTGTCGGGCGGCGAGGCGCAGAGAATCCGATTGGCAACGCAGATCGGCTCGGCGCTGACCGGCGTGCTGTATATTCTGGACGAGCCCAGTATCGGTCTGCATTCGCGCGATAACTCCAAGCTGATCGCCACGCTCAAGACCCTGCGCGACCTTGGCAACACGGTCATTGTGGTCGAGCACGACGAGGAGACCATGCGCGAATCCGACTATATCATCGACATCGGCCCGGGCGCGGGCGTGCACGGCGGCGAGGTCGTGGCATGCGGTACACCCGACGAGGTCGCAGAAAATGAGAATTCGCTGACCGGCGGATATCTGTCGGGCAGACTGGAGATTCCCGTGCCTGCCGAGCGCAGACCCGGCAACGGCAAATTCCTTTGCGTGTACGGGGCAGAGGAGCACAACCTCAAAAAGCTGGACGTGCAGATCCCCTTGGGCTGCTTTGTCTGCGTGACGGGCGTGTCCGGCTCGGGTAAATCCTCGCTGGTCAACGGTATTATCCATCCCGTGCTGGCGGATAAGCTCAACAATGCCATCACCTATCCCGGTAAACACGACCGTATTGAGGGCGACGAGCATCTGGATAAGATCATCTGTATTGACCAGAGTCCCATCGGCAGAACGCCGCGCTCCAATCCTGCCACCTATACGGGGCTGTTTGGCGACATCCGCGATCTGTTCTCGCAGACCAAGGATGCCAAGGCCAAGGGATATGGGCCGGGCAGATTCTCCTTTAACGTCAAGGGCGGCCGCTGTGAGGCCTGCGAGGGCGACGGCGTGCGCTGTATCGAGATGCACTTTTTGCCCGACGTTTACGTCACCTGCGACGTCTGCAAGGGAAAGAGATATAACCGCGACACGCTGGACGTCAAATATAAAGGGAAGAGCATTTACGACGTGCTGGATATGACGGTTGAGGAGGGCGTGACCTTCTTTGACGGACTGCCAAGGATCCAGCGAAAGCTCAAGACCCTGCAGGACGTGGGGCTTGGATATATCAAGATCGGTCAGTCGTCCACCACGCTGTCGGGCGGTGAGGCGCAGCGCGTCAAGCTGGCCACCGAGCTTTCCAAGAGAGATACCGGCAAGACCATCTACGTGCTGGACGAGCCCACCACCGGCCTGCACACCGCCGACGTGGCGCAGCTGCTGGGCGTGCTGCAGAGATTGACCGACAACGGCAATACCGTGCTGGTCATCGAGCACAACATGGACGTCATCAAGTGCGCGGATTATATCATCGACTTGGGTCCCGAGGGCGGTGACGGCGGCGGAACGCTGGTGGCCAAAGGAACTCCCGAACAGGTTGCGACGTGCGAGAAGTCGTACACAGGGCAGTACCTGCGTAAGGTGATAGGCAAGAGTGAATAAGTGTGGCAGAAAGCCCTTGCGAAAAAGCAAGAGCTTTCTGTTTTTTTGTAATGAATTTTTAGCAAAATCGTGGTGTCGGCTGTTGACACGCCGTAGTTATAATGTTATAATAATAAGTACTATCATTACTATGGGGGCGTGTGGCTATGGCACGTCCGAAAGGACAGAAAAATGAACCGATCGGTTTGTCGATATATCTCTTTTGCATTACTTCTCAGCCTTGCTTTGTCGCTTTGTCTGCTGTTTGTCGGCTGTGCCGAGACGCTGACAATCGAGGCGGGACAAAAAATCACCCCTTACGATATCACGGGCGACCAAAACGCCACCTTTGGCGCGGATTTTGATCCCGATTGCGTCAACCGTGCGGGCAAGCACACCTTCACGGTGGTCAGCGGCGGCAAGAGCATCAAGGTCAAGCTGACCGTCAAGGATACGGTCGCGCCCGCCATGCAGCTGCTTCCCATCAGCTGGGCTGTCGGCACACCCATGCCCGACCCCAAGTATTTCGTGGCGTCCACCACCGAGGCGGACACCTATACGGGTGAATACGTTGGCGCGCTGCCCGAATTCAACTCGTATACCGATTATGCCGTCAAGGTGCAGTACACCGATGCCAGCGGCAACAAATCTCCCGTCTACGACGCGGTGATCACGCTGTGCAAGGACACCGAAGCCCCCACCATTGTGGCGCACGACGTGGAATGCCGCGTGGGTGAGGGAATCGTGTGGCGCGATCAGGTCGAGCTGCGTGACAACTGCGCGGGCGAGATCTCGCTTTCGGTGGATTCCTCCAAGGTCAACGTGAACCAAGAGGGCTCTTACACCGTATATTACACTGCCACCGACGCGTCGGGTAACACCTCCCGTGCGCAGGCTACCGTGCTTGTCGTGTCCATGACCGTGACCGACGAGATGCTGTATGCCGAGATCGACAAGGTCATTTCGCGCATCATCACCCCCGACATGGATAAGGCCGCGCAATGCCGCGCCGTCTACACTTACGTGCAGGGCAATATCGCCTACGTCAACACCTCGACCAAGGGCGACTGGAAATACGCCGCCTACGTGTCGCTGTTCTCCACCGGTACGGGTGACTGCTACAGCTACTTTGCCGCATCCAAGGCCTTCTTTGAGCGTCTGGGCATTGAAAATATGGACATTCAGCGTCTGCCGGGCTATACCGACAACACCCATTTCTGGAGCTTGGTCAACATCGGCACCAAGGAATCTCCCGTGTGGTATCATTACGACTCCACCCGTCTGACCGCGGCCTATAACGTCAGCGGCTGTCTGTTGACCGATGCGCAGGTCAAGGCCTACGACGCCTGGCGCGCAGGGGACTACTTCCGTATCTACGATACCTCTAAGTATCCCGCGACCGCTACGCGCATCATCACCGATATCCCCGAGCTTTATCCCTATCTCAAGTAAAAGGATTTTTAACATGCAAACCAATATTCTTG
The DNA here is from genome assembly GCA_045603085.1 of Eubacteriales bacterium. Taxonomy (GTDB): domain Bacteria; phylum Bacillota; class Clostridia; order Oscillospirales; family CAG-272; genus SVQP01. The sequence continues at coordinate 13,242 of JAZULL010000014.1, forward strand.
AATATCTGGAGCAAACCGTCCTGCGCGTGCCCGATAAGGTGGCATTTTCGGACGGCACGGACAATATGACCTTTGCCGATCTTTCCGAGAGCGCACGCTCGATCGGCTCCTATCTGCTGAGTATGGGGCACGGACACGGATGCATTGCGGTGCTCATGGACAAGCATCCCGTGCAGCTGGCTGCCTTTTTCGGCGCGATCTATGCAGGCTGCTACTATACCGCCCCCGATGCCTCCATGCCGCCCAAGCGTTTGCAGATGATCATGGACACGGTCAAGCCGAGCATGATTATTTGCGACAAAAAGAACATGGCGCTGGCCTATACGCTCGGCCTGCCCGTGGCACTTTACGACGATATTTACCGTTTCCCGATCAACGACGCGGCTCTGTCCGAGGTCAGAGAGGGACAGATCGATACCGATACCGTTTACATTGTGTTCACGTCCGGCTCGACCGGCGTGCCCAAGGGCGTAGCCGCCTGCCATCGCTCGGTCATTGATTATACCGAAACGCTTTGTGCCGCCATCGGCTTTGACGAGCACACAGTGTTTGGCAATCAGACCCCGCTGTATTTCGACGCGCCCTTAAAGGAGATCATGCCCACCATCAAATACGGCGCGACGGCGTATCTTATCCCCAAGCAGCTGTTTATGTTCCCGGTCAAGCTGTGTGACTATCTCAACGAGCACCGAATCAATACCGTATGCTGGGTGGTCTCGGCGCTGACCATGATCTCGTCCCTGGGTGTTTTGGAAAAGAATCCGCCCCTTTACTTGGAAACCGTGTGCTTTGGCAGCGAGGTATTCCCGAAAAAGCAGTATGACCTGTGGCGCGCGGCTTTGCCGAATGCGAGATTTTTCAATCTCTACGGCCCGACCGAGGCGACCGGCATGTCCTGCTATTGGCCTGCCGAGCGCGACCTGGCCGAGGACGAGCCCATTCCGGTGGGCAGACCCTTCCGCAATACCCGCATCATGCTGATCAACGAAAAGGGCGAGCGGGCAGAGAAGGGCGAGGTTGGCGAGATCTATATCTCGGGCACCTGCGTCACGCAGGGCTACTTCAATAACCCCGAAAAGACCGCAGAGGCATTCGTGCAGAATCCCTTGCAATCGGCATATCCCGAGACCGTGTACCGCACGGGTGACCTTGGCAGATACAACGAGCACGGCGAGCTGGTGTTTGTCTCGCGCAAGGATTCGCAGATCAAGCACATGGGGCATCGCATCGAGCTTGGGGAGATCGAGGCCGCGGCCGCAACGCTTGAGGGCGTGGCGCGCGTTTGCTGTGTCTACCCGGCCGAGCACAAAAAGATCGTGATGTACTACGTGGGCGAGATCGCGCCCGCCGCGCTTTCAAAGGAGCTCCGCTTGCTGCTCCCGCGCTATATGCTGCCGGGGGCGATCCATCAGCTGGACACTATGCCGCTGACCGACAACGGCAAGCTCAACCGCCGCCTGCTTTTGGAGCAAGCAACCAAAAACGATTAATCACATTCAGGAGATATATCATGGAACAACTCATTGAAATTATGAAGGAGCTGCACCCCGACATCGACTACGAGACCTACGAGGGTCTGGTTGACGACGGCATTCTCGACTCTTTGGATATCGTGACGCTGATCACCGATATCAACGACGCCTTTGACGTATCCATTCCCGCAGAGGAGATCCTGCCCGAGAACTTCAACTCGGCAAAGGCTCTCTGGGAGCTGATTGAACGCCTGGATACGGTGTAAGGCATGAATTTTGCATCCTTTGAATTTCTTGTCTTTCTGCTTGTCCTGACCGCGGCCTACTACCTTGTACCCAAGCGGACGCAATGGGTGGTGCTGCTGGTCGGCAGCGTGGTGTTCTACGCCTTTGCCGGCGTGGCGTGTATGCTGTTTTTGCTGGCGGTCATTGTCGTGTCGTATATCGCGGTCATGATCATGGGCAGGCGGCAGCGCGCGTGTGCCGAATGGCTGAGCGCCAATAAGGAGCTGCCCAAGGAGGAGCGAAAGGCTTATAAAAACAAGAGCAAAAAGGGAAATCTGGCCGTGGTCTGCATCGGCGTTGCGGTGCTGGCCTTGGCGTTGGTGTACGCCAAGTTTGTCTCGGGCTATTTCGGCTTCAAGGTCACCGAGAGCGGTATTTCTTTAGGTGCATACGCGCTGGAGATCATGGGCATTTCCTACTATACCTTTATCGCCATCGGCTATATGCTGGACGTGTACCGTGAAAAAGCGCCCGTGCAGAGAAATTTCGCCAAGCACGCGCTCTTTATCGGCTTTTTCCCGCAGCTTGTCATGGGTCCCATCAGCAAATACAGCGACGTGGGAGAGCAGTATTTCGAGCCGCATGCCTTTGCGGGCAAGAACCTCTACTGCGGTGCTTTGCGCGTGGCCTGGGGCTTTTTCAAAAAGCTGGTCATTGCCGATGCCATCGCCCCCGCCGTGGGTGCCATCGTGGCACAGCAGAAGGGCGGCGTGTTCTTCCTGCTGCTTTGTCTGTTTTATTCCATCCGCATTTACGGCGACTTCACGGGCGGCATCGACATCGTGCTGGGCTGTGCCGAGATGCTTGGCATCAGACTGCCCGAGAACTTCAACCGTCCGTTTTCGTCCAAATCCACCGCAGAATACTGGCGCCGCTGGCACATCACCATGGGCGCGTGGTTTACAAATTACATCTTCTATCCGCTTTCTGTGACAAAGAGCATGCAAAAGCTGTCCAAGTGGAGCCGTGCACACCTCGGCACAGCCATCGGCAAGCGTCTGCCCGTCTATATCACCACTATTGTGACTTGGTTGGCGACCGGCCTTTGGCACGGCATTGCGTGGAACTACGTTGTCTGGGCAATGCTCAACTGTCTTGTGCTGCTGGTTTCGCAGGAGCTGGAGCCGCTTTACACCAAATTCCGCACCAAATTCCCGCGTCTGCATGCGAGCATGCCGTATCAGACCTTTATGGCGGTGCGTACCTTCTGCCTGATGGGGCTGATCCGCGTGTTCGACTGCTATTGCAACGTGCCGCTGACCTTTGTAAAGTTTTTCTCGGTCTTCACAACCCCCAACTGGGGCAGACTGTTTGACGGGGGACTGACCTCTCTTGGCGTCAGCATGACCTCGTATGCCGTGATCGGCGTGGGTATTCTCGTCATGTGGGGCGTCAGCCAATTGGGCAAGGACAGACCCTTGCGCGAAAAGCTTTGGGAAAAGCCGTGGCTTGGAAACCTTGCGCTGGCCGCACTTGTTTTCGCCATTCTGGTGTTTGGCACTTATGGACTTGGCTACGATGCGTCCGCCTTTATCTACGGCGGTACGTTCAATTAAAGGAGGGCTGTGATGAAAAAGAGAATTTTATCCGCCCTTGTATGCGCCGTTTTGCTGATTGGCGCGCTGACGCTGGCGCAGGCGGTGCTGACCCCCTCTCGCTATGATAACCGCGAGGGACACCTGCTGTGCGGCTACTACGGTGCCACCGATGCACACGACGTCATCTTTGTGGGCGACTGCGAGATCTACGAGGGCATCGTGCCCGCTGTGCTGTATGAGCAATACGGCATCACCTCTTACGTCCGCGGCTCGTCCCAGCAGACCGTGTGGCAATCCTACCACGTATTGGAGGAGACGCTTGCGAAAGAGCCCGACGTCAAGGTCGTGGTGTTCAACGTGCTGGCACTCAAATACGGCGAGACCCCCAGAGAGGAGATCAGCCGCATGACCTTGGAGGACATGAGATGGTCAGCCTATAAGAGTGCAGCCATCAAGGCCTCCATGACCGAGGATGAGAGCTATCTTTCCTATTTTCTGCCCATTCTGCGCTATCACGACCGTTGGAGCGAATTGGATGCAGGGGACTTTGCAAGAACCTTTTCCAAGCATGAGGACATCACCCACCAAGGGTATCTGATGCAGACCGATATCGTGCCGGTCGATCCCACCGATACAAGAGAGCCCGACACGCTGCTGGATATCACGCTGCCTACCCGCAGTATGGAGTATCTATCCAAAATGCAGACGCTGTGCGAGCAGTACGGTGCAGAGCTGGTGCTGATCAAGGCGCCCACCAATTCGGTCAAGTACTACTGGTACGACGAGTGGGACGCGCAGATCGCGGATTATGCAAAGGCGCACGATCTTACCTATTATAATTTCATCGGCATGGATGCCGAGCTTGGCCTTGATTGGTCGACCGACACATACGATGCGGGCCTGCACCTCAACGTGTACGGCGCGGAAAAGTTTACCTCGTATCTCGGCCGTCTCTTGCAGGAGAAACACGGCGTGACCGACCGTCGCGGCGACGCGGCGCCGGACGCGCTCTGGGAGCAGAGATTGCAGAGATATCAAAATGAAAAACAGGAAGGAGAGGAGACCCAATGAAAAAGCTGAGTCTGATTCTAGCGGCAGCACTGCTGCTTGGCCTTTGTCTTTGCGCCTGCGATCAGGGCAAGGGCGTGGAATATACCTTTGCCTATAACGGCACAGCCATCCGCATCGGCGACGACGGCAATACCGCCGCGGCCGCACTGGGTGCATATACCGATTATATTGAAGAGGACAGCTGTGGCGGCGAGGGTCCCGATAAAAGCTTTGTATATCCGGGATTTCGCTTCGATACCGTGATGCAGAACGGCGTTGACCGCATCGTCCGCATCGTGGTGACTGACGACAGCATCGCCACCCCGCAGGGCGTTAAGATCGGTGACGCCAAGAGCGCGGTGGTCACGGCTTACGGCGACGGCTATATCGAAACCGCGGATGATAATCTGGTCTACAGCGACGGCTATACCAGAATCACCTTCGGCATCCGCGACGGCAAGGTCACGGCCATCCATTATACCGAAGCGTAACTGAAAAGCGGCGTGGTCACCACGCCGCTTTTTCAATGTGTACGTCTTGTGTCATCCTGAGCGAAGAAACACCCCGGTGCGGGTGTTTCGAGTCGAACTTTCAAAAATCTGCAACGAATTGCTGATTTTGAAAGTCAAAACGCGGTGAGCGTTTTGAGGATCTCCGAGCGGTACGGTTAAGTCCTTTTCCTTTGAAAAACATTGAGCGAACCGTCAGAGATCCTTTCGTGACTTTGACGGAAAGTTTGGGCGCGGAAACACCGGCCTTGTCCGTGCAAAATGTCAAAATACTTGTGAATTTTGTCAAAATAGGGCTTGACAATTTGGTGATAGTGTAGTATAATCATATCCAAGGAAAGAAATTGGTGCTTTTTTTGATGCGTCAATTTGTGCAAATTCATTGTCGGAGGTGTATATGCCCCGTTTTTTTGTGCCCGCAGAGCAGATCGCGGACGGCACCGTGACCCTGATCGGTGACGACGCGCACCACGTTGCAAGATCCTTGCGCATGGCGGCAGGGGAATGCATCACGGTATGTGACCCCGACGCGATCGAATATGAATGCGAGCTGACCGGCTTTGAGCAGGATAAGCGTGTGACGGCCAGGATTCTGTCAAGCGCCCCCTCGGCAACCGAGCCGCCCTACGAGGCGTATCTGTATCAGGCGCTGCCCAAGGGTGAGAAGTTTGATTCCATCATACAGAAGGCTGTGGAATGCGGTGTGCACGAGATCGTGCCGTTTTCGAGCAGTCGCTGTATCGCCAAGGCCAAGCCGGACGGTGAGGCGGACAAGACCCGCCGCCGCTGTCGCATCGCCGCAGAGGCTGCCAAGCAGAGCGGACGCGGCAGAATGCCCGGAGTCAGATCCACGATCTCCTTCGCGCAGATGCTCAGAGAAGCAACCGAGACCTGCGATATCTGCTTGTTCTGTTATGAGGACGAGCGGGCGGGAACGCTTGCAAGCATTCTCTCTTCCCATGATTTTGAAAGCCTTGGCCGCAAGCCGCGCATCGGTATCGTGGTGGGCAGCGAGGGCGGATTTTCGCCCGAGGAGGCCGGGGCGGCAGTTGACGCCGGCATGGTTTCCACCGGCCTTGGAAAGAGAATATTGCGCACCGAAACCGCCGCGCCCTTCGTTCTGGGCTGTCTGGTTTATCATTTTGAGCTTTGAATTTGGCAGGGTGAGCAAATCTTGCCCAAAAAATTCACTCTATTTTAACAAAAATATGCAAAACCCTATTGAAAAATCACAAAAAAGGGTGTATAATATAGGTAAGTATTCACAACACCCCCCAACATTGAAAAAAGAGGAGTAAAAAGTTATGTCCAACAGACTGTTCCAAAGTGTTATCCACCAGATGAAGGATGCGATCGATCGCGTGATCGGCGTTATTGATGAAAACGGCGTGATCATTGCATGCTCTGAGCTTGTCAAGATCGGTGAGATCAAGCAGGGCGTCCGCGATGAGCTTGCATATACCTCCGACGTGGTGACCTCCTCCGGGTATACCTACCGTCCCGTCAGCGGCGGCGTCAAGGCTGAGTATATCGTATTCGTCGAGGGTGAGGATAAGATGGCAGAGAAGATGTCCAAGCTGCTGGCAATTTCTCTGGGCAACATCAAGAACCTGTACGATGAGAAGTACGACAAGGGCTCGTTTATCAAGAACATCATTCTGGATAACATCCTGCCCAGCGATATCTACATCAAGTCCAAGGAGCTGCACTTCAACACCGAGGAGAGCAGAATCGTATTCCTGATCAAGTTCTACGGCAAGACCGACATGATGCCCTTTGAAATGCTGCAGAACATGTTCCCGGATAAGTCCAAGGATTACGTCATTTCCGTAGGCGAGCACGACATCGTGCTGGTCAAGGACGTCAAGCCCGGTACCGAGGCCAAGGACGTGGAAAAGATCGCAACCAACATTGCAGACACCCTGTCCGCAGAGTTCTACACCAAGGTTGCAATCGGTATCTCCACCACGGTTGATAATATCAAGGATCTGGCACGCGCCTATAAGGAAGCGCAGGTTGCCCTTGAGGTCGGTAAAGTATTTGAGACCGAGAAGAACATCATCAGCTATGAAAATCTGGGTATCGGCCGTCTGATCTATCAGCTGCCCACCACCCTTTGCGAGATGTTCTTGCAGGAGGTATTCAAGAAGGGAAGCCTTGAGACGCTTGACCGCGAGACTTTGATGACCATTCAGTGCTTCTTCGAGAATAATCTCAACGTCTCCGAGACCTCCAGAAAGCTGTTCGTACATAGAAACACTCTGGTTTACAGACTGGAAAAGATCAGAAAGCTGACCGGTCTTGACCTGCGTGAGTTTGAGCACGCCATCACCTTCAAGGTAGCGCTCATGGTAAGAAAGTACCTCAACTCCAAGCCTGCTAAGTATTGATCGGCGGCCGGGTCACATAATATTATTATAGTTATATAGACTTTACGATTTTATTAAGCGAAACGCCGATACACGGCGTTTCGCTTAATTGAGCGTATGGGGGCTATTTATTGATTTTCTGAGAACAAAGCAATAACGGAGAAAAACGAATTTATGAAGAAATTGGTTTATACGGTGCAAGGCCTTGGGACGGCCGAGCAGGCAAGGCTGATTGAGCAGCTGCTGTCCGAGCCTCTGCGCGCTTACGGCTGTGACGGCGTGATCAAAGCCGATGAAAATGCGGGCACGGTCAGCTTCAACGTGCCGCGAAACGTTCCCAATGCCGAGCTTGAGCAAAGCGTGAATGCCGCGCTTGCGGTGCATGGCATGGAGCTTGTCACACCTCCCGGCGTGCGCTATTTTGCGTATGCGGGTCAAAAGAGCGAGAAGGCCAAGCGTGGCGTTCCCGCAAGCATTTTTGCCGCTGTTCTGATTGCCGCTGTTGCCATCACGCTGGTCTTTACCATGCTGATCACGTCTGTCGTCAGCACCATCTATTGGAGCGGTAAGGTTGGTCCTTCCTATCAGGGCGGCTCGTCCGAGCAGGTGGTGGATACCGAAACACTCAACCTCATCGACACACTGATCAAGCGGTACGCCTATGAGGAGGTCGACCGCGATGCCATGATGGAGGCGGTCATCAAGGCTTACGTAGCCGCGACCGGAGACCTTTATGCAGAATATTATACAAAGGAAGAATTCGACGCGCTGATCAACGAAAGTCAGGGTCAGATGCAGGGCATTGGCGTCAGCGTGGTCAATTCCACGCTGGATTATAACGGTGTGACCTACAGCGTCATTGAAATTATCATGGTTTATCCCAACTCGCCTGCAGAGAAGGCGGGTGTGCGTCCGGGTGACAAGCTGATCACGGTGGTGCACGAGGGTACAGAGTATTCGGTCACCCAGGTCGGCTATACCGTTGCCGTCAACTATCTGCGCGGCGAGGCCGGCACGGATGCCGAGTTTACGGTCATGCGTAAGGTTGGCGCGGACTATCAGCCCGTTGACTTTAAGGTGACCCGCGCGGCATTTGAGGCGCTGTCCGTCACCCATAAGATCAGCCAAACCGATCCTGCGATCGGCATTGTGTCCATTCTGCAGTTTGATCTGACCACTCCCACGCAGTTTTGCGCGGCTGTGGATGAGCTGCGCACCAAGGGCTGCACCAAGTTTATCTTTGACGTGCGCAATAACCCCGGCGGAGATCTGGAGTCGATCAAGGCTGTGCTGTCCTATTTCCTTTCCGAGGGCGACGTCATCGTCAGCACCAAGGATAAGTACGGCAACAACGAGGTCACCAAGGTGACCGCCATGAAGCATGCAGACAAATCGTATGCAGGCTGTGATATCACCAAAAAGGATATCGGTAAATACAAGGATCTTGATTTTGCCGTGATCACCAACGGCAATACCGCCAGCGCGGCAGAGCTGTTTACCGCAACCGTCAGAGATTATGATCTGGGTCCCATCGTAGGCGAGACCACCTACGGCAAGGGCTGTATGCAGTCGATCTTCTCGCTGGCTTACTACGGATATGACGGCGGTCTCAAGCTGACCACCAAGATGTATTTCCCGGCTTCGGGTGAGAGCTATCACGGCATCGGCATTGCGCCCGACGTCTCCGTGGAGCTGAGCGAGGAAGCCAAGCAGTATAATATTTACGTCCTGCCCGAGCAGCTTGACAGTCAGCTGCAGGCGGCGATCGATCAACTGAAATAATTAATTGCAATATAAGGAGAAACTACCATGGCAAACAAGGAAAAAATGCTTTATACACAGGAAGGCTACAACGAGCTGGAGAAGGAGCTCAAGTACCTCCGCACGACCCGTAGAGAAGAGATCAAGGAAGCAATTGCCGTAGCACGCGGCTTTGGCGACCTTTCCGAGAACTCCGAGTATGACGAGGCAAGAAACGAGCAGGCTAAGGTTGAGGCAAGAATCAAGGAGCTGGAGATGCTGCTTGAGAATGCCGAGATCATTGACGAAGCAAGCATGGATGCAGGCGTTGTCAGCCTTGGCTCTACCGTTAAGGTTTATGACGTTGAGTGGGACGAGGAGATCGTTTACGAGATCG
>JAZULL010000015.1:0-26009 GCA_045603085.1 Eubacteriales bacterium
GCAATAAAAAGAGGTTGGGATTATACAATATTTGCCCATCCAATTGAGAAAGGCGGTGAATGATATGACAGATAGAGAACGGCTGATAGAGTTATTAAGAACGGTTGACAATATGAGGTTAATGCGAAAAGGCTTCAGCGAATGTGCCGACTACCTTCTCGCAAACGGTGTTATAGTGCCGCCTTGTAAGCCCATTGGCGTTATGTCTGACGGGAACGAATTTAATACCGATGTGTATTGCCCATATTGTGGTACGAATTTATCGGGTCTTTATGGCGAAGAGCCGACAAGAATAATTCAATGTTATGTTTGCGGTGAATTTTTAGATAATAGAAAAATAATCACCAAAGAGGAAGCAGAAAGGCACTTGCAGAAAGGATAGGAAAATGAAAATATCACAGCTTACAAAATTAATGCCGAAAGATGATGAAATAATCATTGACGATGAGAACTTGCCCATCGGCAGAATGAACATATACGCTGGTACAGTCAGAGGAATTACACGAGATGATCCGATTAATAAAATGCACATCAATGACGGCAGATGCAAAGAGAGGGTAGCCAAAGATGCCCTTAACCTCATTAACCGCCAAAAGGCTGTGATCGAGGAACTGGGAAAGGGAACAAACATAAAAAAAGTGATTTTGCCGTTTATTAATGAAAAAGGTAAGATGGTCGAAAGAACATTTAACGTTGATATAAATTGTTTGGAAGAGGGTGATCACGATGATTGATAGAGAAATTATAAAAGCGTTGGAACCCTATAAAAGCTCCCGCATAATCCGAAAGGCTGATATGAGCTGGAGCATAACCATTGGCGATTTTTTAGACCTCATCAAGCGATACGAGGCAGAGATTGAGAAATATCAAAAATTAGACGAACTTGCAGAAAAAACTATTGATATTCAAACCTTGGTAATCAAAGAATTAAGGAGTGAGGTTGCCACATTAAAAGGACCTAACATCAATTTGCAAAACCTATATCAAAACCAAAAAGAAAAAATGGGAGGTGATATAGATGGCTAATTCAAGAATAATGCTTGTATGCAAACATTGCGGTGGAGAACTTGTATTAGGCAAGGGATACTACGGAGCATATCACACGGTATCAGAAAACAAATCGGTTGAGCTGAACAAATTCTTTGAGCATCATAAAAGCGGAATGTGCACAGATGACCCGGATTGCACCGACAACGCGAGAAACCACTTCGTATTACTTGAAGAGGGAGAAACGCTTGCAACATTAGAAGAGGAAGCTAACAAAGTCAAATCCGAAGCCGTCAAAGAGTTTGCGGAGAGGTTGAACAAAGAAGCGAAAAAGGTTTATATAGACCGGGAGGGCGATTTTGTGGAAGCGGACGGTGAGATTTATGATACTGTCGCTGATTGGTGCAAAAAAATCTCTGACAACATTTTAAAAGAAATGGTAGGTGAGGATAATGCGTGAAATTTTGTTTAGAGGAAAGCGAATTGATAATGGCGAATGGGTTGAGGGATATTATCTAAAATCTCCCGAATTTGACGGAAAAGGAATATCCGTTATCACACAAGATAAACCGAGAATGCCTTACTATGTGAACACCGAAACCGTCGGACAATACACGGGCTTGACCGATAAGAACGGCAAAAGGATTTTTGAGGGGGATATTATTAAGCAAATCTTTTGCTTAAAGCACACAAACGGAGTTTCGGAAAGAGAAATAAGAAGTGTTGTTGAATATGGCATCTCGTGGAATTATTCCGATGTGTGTGGAGTTTGCCAAAGATTTAGTGACGGAAGCGGTATTGCGATGTTATCGGTTATGAATACAAGCGGTATTGTTGATTGCGAGGTCATCGGCAACATACACGATAATCCCGAATTATTGAAGGACGGTGAATGATATGACGAAAGCTGAAAAGTTAATTATAAGCGCATATACGGATCAGATAAAAGACACCGTCAAGGATGATTTCTTGAAGCTGTGTGAAGAAGGAGATTACGAATGAACAGACTTGAAGAATTTTTGAAGGAACTTGCGGAACTGACCCAAAAATACGAATTGGAAATAGGCGGATGCGGATGCTGTCACAGCCCTTGGGTGTGGGACATTAAAAAGGAGACATTTGCGGCAAAAGACTTGATCTATGACGAGAAAAAACAAGAGTATAAGCTGGGGGACGAATGAAAGGATTGAAAGAATGAAAGCATTATCTACACGTCAAGCATACGGCGAGGGCATACAGCAGGGTGTGCTGTTTACTACATATTATAGTAAGGGAAAAGAAAGGCGGTAAATCGCTATGAGCGAAACCAAGACGATGCAGGTTGAGATATTCAACGATGACCATATTTGGGTAGGGGGACATCAATACGTGTCTCTGAAACGGTTTGCAGAAGCGAGAAAGGATGCGGCAGAGGAAATGCAGATGCTGATTGACAGAAACGATGAGCTTATGAAAGAAAACGAATCGCTCAAGGTGCTGCTAAAACAGCGATTGGATGAATAACCCTTGAAAGGCGGGCGATGATATGCCGAGTGGTTCATACAGACAAGCAGACGTGCAGTGCGGATTCTACAAATACGATGACGGATATCACCGGATCACATGCGACGGTCTTGTAGATGACAGCAGCGTTGCGCTTATATTTCACCAAAAAGAGGACTTTGAAAAGCAGATAGATATATTCTGCTGCAAGCATTACAAGAATTGCGAGATATATCGTATGCTGATGCAGGGCAAATACGCGGAATAAAGAAAAAAGGGTGACCACATCGGTCACTCTTTTTTCATAGCTTCGTCGATAGCTCTGTTGATAAAGCCGTTAAGACTCTCGCCTTTTGTAACATAATCATGAATCATTTGTAAACGATGGGGAAGTCATGCAAATATGACGAGTATATTGCCAAATTGTTACAAGAGGGTGGGATAGAAAAGCGCGTTTTAAATATTATACAATGGACACATAAGCATGAGGCAAAGCACCAGCAGAGTTTTATTTCCATTTTCCTCTGTAAAATACCATTCCTCCAAGGGGCGGTCGATTGTGGCCGCCTATGGTGCGCCTAATAAGAAAGAAAGGGGCGTAATTATGGCAGACAAGCTCGACAACCTAAAAAAAGGCAAACGGTTTCAAAGCGGAGAAAAAGCGACGAAAGAAGCCGGGCGAAAAGGCGGCATCAATTCCGGCAAGAGCAAGCAAGAAGTCAAGAGGCTTAAGGGAACGCTCCTGCAGATGCTCGAAGAGAATGACGGCTACAAAAAGATGTGCGACGTAGCTATGACGGAGATGAGCAAAGGCAACGCAAAGTTTTGGGAGCTGATCCGGGACACTATTGGGGAGAAGCCCAAGGACGAGATCAAAGCCGACATCAACGGTGATGTGAATATAGTAATCGATTTAGAAGATTAAAGGAGAGCCGAGTGAGAGCGATCAGAATTGACTTGCCGAGAGACATGACATCGGCAGAGATTCATCCCATATCAGACTTACACATAGGCGACAAGCATTGTCGAATGGACATTATCAAGGAAAGACTTGAGAAGATAGCAGCCAAGGACAATGCTTTCATCATACTCAACGGAGATATCATCAACAACGCTACAAAGACCTCTGTGAGCGATACTTATGCGGAAGAGCTTTCTCCCATGGAACAGATAGAACGCTTCGTAGAACTGTTTGAGCCGCACAAGGACAGGATTCTCTGCGGTGATTCCGGCAATCACGAAAACAGGACATATCTTACGCAGGGTGTTGACATTACACAGATTTGTATGAGACAGCTTGGAATAGAGGATAGATACACCAAGAACGGTGCTGTACTGTTTGTGAGAGTGGGTGAGATGGGCGCGAAAGAGCATCACAGGCAAGTGCCCTATTCGATCTATTGCAACCACGGAAGCGGTGGCGGTCGCAAGGAAGGTGCGAAAGCCATTCGACTCGCTGACATGGCAAGCATCATTGACGTTGATATATACATTCACGGACACACTCATCTGCCGATGATAATGAAACAGGCATTTTACAGAACAGACTTTACCAATTCTTCCTTCCAAAAGGTTGACAAGCTCTTTGTAAACACAGCAGCAGCATTGGACTATGGCGGATATGGTGAACAGTATGAATTTAAGCCGTCCTCGACAGACTCGCCGACAATTTACTTGGACGGACGTAAAAAGCAATTCAGCGCACGACTTTAAGGAGTGAGAGAGATACCCACGGTAAATATCAAGATAAGCAAGCAAGTATTCAACGACGTATATTTGCCTTATTTGAATAACACAGACCGTTATCTTGTATTCTACGGTGGCGGCTCATCGGGAAAGAGCTATTTCATAGCACAGCGATACATATACAAGCTGATTCATCCCACGCGGTGCAATCTGCTTGTGGTGCGACAGACAGGCGATACCAACAGACGAAGCACGTTCCCCCTATTAAAGCAAGTTATATCAAACTGGCGCTTATCCGAGTATTTCAAGGTAAACGAATCGGATATGCGAATCATTTGCAAGCTGACGGGCAACGAAGTCGCCTTTGCCGGACTCGATGACGTTGAAAAGATCAAGTCGATCACCTTTGCAAACGGAGAGCTTACCGACATTTGGGTGGAGGAGGCGACCGAGACGCAGGAAGCCGATATAAACCAGCTCAAGGTACGTTTGAGAGGCGGCAAGTCAAAGAAGCAGATCGTACTTTCGTTTAACCCTGTCAACATACAACACTGGATAAAAAAGCACTTCATTGACAGCAAATTGGCAACGGTGTGCTTTTCTACATACAAGGACAACAAATTTTTAACCGATGACGACCGCAAGGCGCTTGAAGATCTCAAATACATAGACGAATACACATACGAGGTTTACTGCCTCGGCAAGTGGGGTATTTTAGGTAAGACAGTATTTGATGCAAGAGCAATACAGCGACGTTTGGACGAGCTTGAGGCGCACGAACAGCCATTCCCCATCAAGGTGGGATATTTCGACTATGACTATGACGGACTCAAGATAAGTAATATACGCTTTATCACCGATCCCAACGGATACATAAAGATATATGCAACGGGCAAGCAGATGCAGTACAGACCTGTTGCAATTGGCTGCGATACAGCCGGAGAGGGAAGCGACTATTTCGTAGCAATGTGCATAGATGCCAAGACCGGGGAGCAAGTGGCGGTATTAAAGCACCAATTTGATGCCGACCAATTTGCGAAGCAAGTATATTGCCTCGGTAAGTATTACCACGATGCGCTTGTGGGTATTGAGGCAAACTTCGACAGCTACCCGATCATGGAGCTGCAGAGACTCGGATACATGAGACAATACACTCGTGAAGCGGTCGACACATACACGGGCAAGACGGAAAAGAGATTTGGCTTTAAGACCACATCGCTGACGAGACCGACCATCATTTCAAGGCTCATAGAGGTCATCAGAGAGCATTGCAACACGGTCAATGACATAGATACCCTTGAGGAACTTCTGACGATTATACGCAACGAGAGAGGCCGTATCGAAGCTCCCGAGGGCGGACACGATGACATGATGATGGCATTGGCAATAGCACATCACATAAGAGATCAGGTAATTATACCCGATGAAATTATGGAGATGCCTTCACGATACAATTTCAATATTGAGCGTGAAATTGAAACAAAGGGAGAAAGAGGATCAGAGAGGACGATTGTATGATTGAATCGCTATTAATTATCGCCGCAGTCGGAGCGCTTTGCATTATATCCTTTACTGTAGGTGCCAAGGTGGGGCAGAGAGTATCAAAAGGACAGCCGGTAGAAATACCCATACCCCATCCGATAAAAGCCATACACGAGCTTGAGGACAAGCGTGAGGCAAGGCAGGAACAGAAACGGATTGAAGCAATCATGCGGAACATTGCGAGATACGATGGGACAAGCAACGGGCAGGAAGATGTTAAGTGAGGTGAAGACGATTGGATCGTGAAGACATCCTTGAGACAAGAATATGGGAGCTGTATGAAAAAGGGCGGAACTACCACAGACGCACCAACATATACTCCGACACAGACCGAAATTATCGGATGTACAACGGTAATCAATGGGACGGCGCAAAGCTGGGCGGAGTTGAGCCGATACAGAAGAACTTTATAAAACCGATAGTCAAATACAAAGTGTCGGTTATACACGATAACCTATACGCGATTAACTATTCATCGCAGAATTATGAGAATCCTTCCTTCAGAAAGGCCGCAGAGAGATACTGCGAAATGCTCAACGGCTATGCGGCGCGAGTGTGGGAAAAGGACAAGATGGATTTCAAAGGCCGCAGGATCACAAAGGATGCTGCTGTCAATGACGAGGGCATTATATACGTTAACTTTGACGAAGAAACCAAGATGCCCATAAACGAGATCATCAAGAAAAGCAATATTTACTACGGCAACGAAAACGAAGACGATATACAGCTTCAGCCTTATATATTGCTTCGTAAGAGAATGCCCGTGTCAAACGCCGTTGACTTTGCCCTTTCGATGGGAATGAGCGAAGAAATGGCGCAGTTTATCGAGGGCGATACAGACAATCATGAACAGTCCGGCGAGGCCGCGAAGGAAGAGCTTGACAACATGGTGACCTTTATCTACAAGATGTACAAAGACAAGGGCACAGTTAAATACTCTGTTGCTACAAGATATGTTGATGTCTGCGAGGACGTTGACATCGGCATCCCGCTTTACCCCGTTGCACATTTCAATTGGGAAGAAAAAGAGGGCTCGGCAAGAGGCGAGGGCGAGGTCAGATATCTCATTCCCAATCAGATTGAGGTAAACCGTACCGAGATGAGGCGAGTGCTTGCGGTGCAAGACCAAGCGTATCCCCTGCGCGTCTATGATGCAAGCAGAATATCGAATCCCGAGGCGCTCACCAAGGTCGGCGGAGTCATCAAGACCAACGGGCAAATGCCTGTTGACGATGTAAACAAGATCGTAGGCACATTACATCCGGCACAGATGTCCCCCGATGTAAAACAGCTTCAAGATGACCTTATAAACATTACACGTGAGCTTGCGGGCGCGGGTGACAGCGCAACGGGTCAGATTAACCCCGAGGACGCATCGGGAAGAGCTATATTAGCGGTACAGCAAGCATCACAGGCTCCTATGACCGAACAGAAGGAGTCATACAAGAACTTTATTGAGGACATAGCCAAGATATGGCTTGAATATCTCATCGTCTACAGTGAGGATGGCATTGCCCTTGAAGAAAAGGTAACCGATCAGAATGGCGAAGAGATAATACAGATGGTCACCGTTCCGCAAAGTGCATTAAAGCAGCTTAAAGCATCGGTAAAGATCGATGTTACGCCCAAGTCGGTATACGACCGATTCGCGGCGGAACAGACGATGGAAAACTTCCTCGTGCAAGGCTTCTTCAATGCACAGAGATTATCTGAATTCAAAGCCTATGTTGAGGCATTGCCCGACGATTCCGTTGCTCCCAAGCTTCGCTTGACCGAGGTTATAGAGCGAATGGAAGAAGAACAAAAACGGATCGCACAGATCGAAGCGAGAGCGCGGCTTGAAAGACAGGGAATGAACCAATTCCTCAACGGTACTCTTGACGATCAGGCACAGACGCTTGCCGATGCCGAAATGATACGCATGGCAAGACAGGAAGTTGCCAACATGCGAGCCGGAGCGCAGCAGTAAGCTGCAAAGTATGCCCGAACATTTATGGCTTTAAACTGCATGGATTTGAGGAAACAAACCTCGATTAAAAAATAGGAAGGAGTTTTCTATGAACGAAAACGAAAACATTGTAGCTGAAGAAGTTACTGAAAACGTGGATACAACTACCACAGAAGAAAGTGTTGACGAAAAAAGCAAGCCCGCCGAAAAAACATTTACCCAAGAAGAGGTAAACGAGATCATTCGCAAAAGGCATGAGAGAGACGAGAGACGCATCAGACAGGAGTTTGAGCGCAAGTACAGCAATGCCGAATATCTGCAGAATGTAGTTAAAGCGGGGCTTGACACAGACGATGTCGAGAAAGCAACCGATGCCCTTGCAGGATTTTATGCATCCAAGGGAAAAGAGATCCCGACACGTCCACAGGCGCAGATCCTTAATACCCGTGATCTGGAAAGACTCGCAAAGGCTGATGCAGAAGACATCATCGATTCCGGATACGATGACGTTGTTGATGAAGTAAACCGCCTTGCTACCATCGGCGCAACAAATATGACCGCGCGTGAGAAGGCGATGTTTAAAATATTGGCAGAGCACAGAGCCAACGTGGAAAAGAAGCAGGAGCTGATTGAACTCGGTGTCACCGATGAGGATTACAACAGCCCCGAATTCCAGCAATTCGCGGGGAAATTTACCGACAAGACGCCCATTTCAGAAGTGTGGAAATATTACACACAGACACGACCGAAAAAAGAACACAAAACAATGGGAAGTATGAAGAATACCCCGACCGATAAGACCAAAGACTTCTACACGGCGGAAGAGATAGCAAGGCTCACAGAAGAAGATCTTGCCGATCCGCATGTGTGGGAAGCTGTAAGGAGATCGATGACGGGCGCTTAATATTTCCCTAACTAAAAAGGAGATATTAACATGGCAGTAGCTAACACTATCACCAACTTCCAGCAGACTATATGGTCTGCGTCCATTCTTCGCAGCTTGGACAAAATTACATCCCTTCGTAATCACTGTAATTTCCAGTATGAAAAGGACAGCAAGAACGCCAAAGAGGTAAAGATTCTTTCCGTTAACCGTCCTACCATCCGCACCTACGTTCCCGGCACTGCGCTCACTCGTGAAAGCGCTTCCGACAGCTCGCAGACCCTCGCTCTTAACCAGT
The DNA here is from genome assembly GCA_045603085.1 of Eubacteriales bacterium. Lineage (GTDB taxonomy): Bacteria > Bacillota > Clostridia > Oscillospirales > CAG-272 > SVQP01. The sequence continues at coordinate 8,827 of JAZULL010000015.1, forward strand.
ATCGCTACTTCAACTTCGAGGTAGAGGATATTGTTAAGGCACAGTCTGTGCCCGGCCTTATGGAAGCTCTCACCGACGAAGCAGGTAAGGGTCTTGCACTTGAGGGCGACAAGTACGTTGCAGCGATCGTTAAGGCAGACGTTGAAGGCAACACTCCTACCGTTTCGGTATCCGCCAGCGTTATTACCCTTACCGCTGCCAATGCAATGTCCAGCGTAGAGGACGGCTTCGCTGCTCTTTATGCAAACGACTGCAAGGTATCCGACACCTTCTATCTTGAGCTTGCTCCCAAGGTATTCACTACCTACCGTCAGCAGCTCACCGAACTCTCTACCAACAACCCCGAAATTCTCAAGAAGGGTGCAGTAGGTAAGATCAACAATGCCTATGTATGCATTGAGAATTGCCTTCCTACCGGTAGGAGAGCATCCGGTTCTACCGCCGATGATGTTTACTACAACATCCTCCGCACCGACAAGGCTATCGCATTTGCCGAGCAGATCGAGAAGGTTGAGCACTACCGTCCCGAAGATGCATTCACCGACGCTGTAAAGGGTCTGTATGTATTCGGCGCAAAGATTATCCGTCCGAAGGAAATCTACGTAATGAAAACAGCTATGTAATAGCTAAAGTGAATAGGAGAGTCGAAAGGCTCTCCTGTTCATATATCGTGTTAAAAGTACAAGGCGGTGCAATTCCGTCAAACGCGACAAAGGAGAAAGATATGAATAACGAATTATTTACGGTAAAACCTTCTCTTAATCAGTATTACGGCAGGACTGTTACCAAAGAGATGGAATTTGACGAAAAGACCGACAACGGCGAGATCCATCAGACATTGAAAGACTGTGTCCTTCGTACCGAGATCAACAGAGAGTGGGTACAGGGCGACATTGAGAACGAGATACACAGCGTGCAGACCGAAAAACTTCCCGAGGGAACTATTCTCATATGGAGCGAGCTGCAGGGCTACATTGTGCCTAACATAGCAATGTACAAGCTGCGTGACCTTGAAGCCGAGATCAAAGATATCAAAGAAGCATACAAAGACAATACCGACATAAACGGAGAAGGTGAGTAAATGATTATCGTTAACGAAGACAACTCCATTTATTTGACAAGAGGCGACGATGTTGTATTTGACGTTGGTGCAACGATAGACGGCGAGACGTTTACCTTTAATGCGGGGGACAACATTCATTTCATTGTGACCGAGAAGAAGAACTGCGGTGCTGTGGTATTAGACAAGACCATACCTGTCGCAACAGATTCCGAAACCGTACGCATAAGACTCACCAACGAAGAAACCAAAATAGGCGGAGTTATCAGCAAGCCTATCGATTTATGGTATGATATCGAGCTTATAGATCGTCTTGGAAACGTTCAGACTCTTGTAGGATACGATGAAGACGGTGCGAAAATATTCCGCCTCTTCCCAGAGGGTGATTTTGAAGGCGGTAACGAGTAATGAAGGTAAACATTGCGGCAAGACAAATTATAGGTACTGTCAGCGCACATCTTGGCTCTGCTGAAGATATCAAGCTGCAGGAAAAGGAAGTTACTCCCACAAAAGACACACAGCAAGTGTCGGCAGACGGTGATTACAATGCATTGTCAATGGTAACCGTTAAGCCGATACCCGATGAATACATAGTACCGAGCGGAAATCAAAACATAACCGAGAATGGCTCATATGATGTTGCGGATAAGGCAAGCGTAACGGTAAGGGTGAGCAATGGTGACTACACTCCCATTTTACAGGACAAATCCGCTACGCCGACAAAATCACAGCAGACGTTCAATGCAGACGAGGACTTCGACGGTATCGGCACATTTACCGTACAAGCAATACCAAGCGAATACATAGTACCGAGCGGTACAAAGAATATAACCTCGAATGGCACACATGACGTTGCCGACAAGGCAAGTGTCGATGTAAACGTACCCATTCCCGAAGGATATATCAAGCCGAGCGGCACAAAGAGCATCACTACAAACGGCACACACGATGTAAAGCAGTATGAAAGCGCCGAGGTCAACGTGCCTATCCCCGAGGGATACATAGTGCCGAGCGGATCGCTTGAGATCACCGAGAGCGGCGAATACGATGTTACAGCCTACGCAAAAGCTGTTGTCAATGTGTCGGGCGGGGGCGACTTGGTTGAGTATAGCGGCTCGGCTTGGTGCGGTAGCTCTATCGCTTATCCGGAGACCTCGCAATTTTCAATCAACGTGGGAGCGGAGATACCCGAAAAATTCCTCTTTTATGCATATAATTGGGCGGGATTTAGCGTTGACAAAAAAGTGAATCAAATCATGCGAAACTCTGACGGGTCTTGTTGTTTGTTGAAAACCACGGCAAACACTACTAACGGATCAACCTACTACCTAATAATCAGAGTCGATGCTGCCAGCAGTTGTATCAGTGTGTCTGCGGACAGAAAAAGCATCACATACAATCCTCCGAGCGATACAACGTGGTCGGGCGGTACATGGTATTGGACATTGATAACGGTGGAGGGATAACATGAAAAAATACTACATAAACAAAGATGGCAATTATTGCAGTTATAATTATATCCCTTCTTTTACCGAAGAGGATGGCATGACGGAGATAAGCGAAGCGGAACACAACGCGACAATTGCACATCTCGAAGCAGAATACTATGCAGAAAAGGAAAACGAAGCAACTGACGCGGACTACATAGCCGCACTTGAAAGGTTTGGTGTTGAATGACAAAGAACGAACTGAATGAGAAAACGGACAAGGCCGTAGCCGAGACGCGCGATGCACTGCAGACAGTGTATGATGCGCTCAATCAAGGTCAGCAGAAGCAGATCGTCAAGGACGAAGCTGTGAAAGCTTTGTTTGACAGATACGGAGTGATTTACGGATGAATCTGATTACAAAATACTTAACTGAAAACGAGTGCTACATATACGGCACAAAGCACGCGGTAAAAGGTATCTTGGTGCATTCTACGGGATGCAATCAGCCGAAGCTGTCGAAGTGGTACAAATCGTGGAACGTATACCGCCCGGGCAACAAGCAGGTGTGCTGCCATGCATTTATCGGCAAAGAGGATGACGGCACCATTGCAACGATGCAGACTCTACCGTGGGATATAAAGGGATGGCACAGCGGAAGCGGCTCTCTTGGTTATGCGAGAAACGCCAACAACACAGGATATATCGGATTTGAAATATGCGAGGACAATTTGAAGTCGGAGAAGTATTTCAGCGCGGTATATCACGAAGCTGTTGAGTTTTGCGCTTACCTCTGCTTGGAATTCGGTCTGTCCCCCGACAAGATCATCTGCCACAGCGAAGGTCACAAAATGGGCATTGCATCGAATCATGCGGATGTTATGCACTGGTTTCCTAAATACGGCAAGAGCATGGACACTTTCCGCGAGGACGTTGCAAACCTTCTCGGCAAAGGCGAGGTTATCCCCGAAGTGGAAAAAATCGCCGTGCACGATAAGGTGTACGTGAAGAACTTTTCCAATGCGGCAAAGACAAGGGCGTATACATACGATGGCGGTACGTTCCGCGTATGGTACAAGGTATACGACGTGATACAGGTAAGCGGGGACAGAATCGTCATCGGCAGAGGAAAGACAATAACGGCCGCGGTCAATGCCGCCGACATAGAAAGGGTATAAACATGACTTGGGAAATTGTTGTAGGAATAATCGCACTTGTGGGCTTTCTTATTACGATAGGGACGATGGTGGGCAAACTGGTACAGACTCTCACGCGCCTCGATATCACATTAAAGGCGCTTGCTGCAGAAGACAAGGCGAATGCCGAGAGAAGCAAAGCCGACCGCCGCGAGATCCACCGCCAGCTTGACGATCACGAACTTCGCATACACGACCTTGAATTGAAAGGAGAATAACATGAATTTAAAACAGAAACTTACATCAAGAAAACTTTGGGCAGCTATTGTGGCAATGGTGACCACCTTACTTGCCGCCATCTTTAAAGAATCGCTCACTCCCGAAGCAGTCGAACTTATCAGCAAGGGCGTTGTGGCTCTTTGCGTTTACATATTCGGCGAGGGCATTGTTGACGCATCGAGCGTTATAGTCAACCATGCCATGGGAAAAACCGAGAGCAACAAAGGGGAATGATAAACCGATAAAGCACTGTCTCGGATGGTGCTTTATCTTATATCGCAGAAAGAAGGGCACAAAATGACTCTTAAAGAGCTGAAAAGAAAAACGCTTGTATTAATAGAAGAGTACAACAAGGACAAAAAAGGGCTGACGGACGACATCGATATTGAAGCGAAATTCAATGATGTAGCCAATCAGCGCATATACGAGATATGCCGCATAAAAAAGATCCCGAAATGGGTCGACGTTGACGTGAAAAAGGGCGAGATTATAACCCTTGAGGACATTGAGCGCCTTGTGGGATATACGGTATTCCAAGTATCGGTTATCGGCGGCGTGGAGTACGAAGCAAGGGCAAACGAGACGGTATTCAGAATACTTGAGGACGGCACCGCAAAGATTGACGTTTTCGTTTATCCCGAAGCTATCAACGACAAGACAGGCGATTCCTTTGAATTGGAGCTTACAGCCGATGTGCTTGAGATACTTCCTTACGGAATTGCGGGAGACCTTCTGTCGACCGACGTTTCAACCGAATACGGCAAATTATACCGCACCATGTACGAGGGTATGCTCGGCAGACTTGATCCGAGAACTCACATGCCCGCTATCACAATTGTGGGAGGATATAACATCTGATGGCAAGCACGGGCGATAAAGTAAGCAGAATGTATTACAACTTCCGAGGCGTGGATTTTCGCGGCGAGGAAGTGAATCTTGTGCGTTCGCCGGACAGCTTGAATGTATGGAAAAACTACAAAAAGCCCATGGCGATCGAGACGCGCCCCGGTATGGCTTTGCACACGGCGTTTGAGGACACCGTATACGCGATTTATTTTTACCGAGGGGAATTACTCGTGCACAGCGGAAACGCCTTATACAGCGTCGCAGGTGGCGTTAAGACAAGCGTTTACGATTCACTGCGTGCCGCACGCTCCAACGGATTCGTATACGACGACATTTTTTATATTATTGACGGTGAGCATTATCTGAAATACGACGGCGAGAGTGTATCGGAGATCGAGGGCTTTGTGCCGACAACATACGTGAGCCGGACACCTTACGGCGTCGGAACACGGCTACAGGGCGTTAACATGTTGAATCCGAAAAGGATAAACACCTTTTCTGCGGACGGTTTGAGCACCGAATACTATGTAGATTCGCGCAATATAGACGAAAGCGAGATAGTGGTTAAGGTTAACGACGAAGTGGTGATCGACTATACGGTAGACTACGAAGCCGGAAAGATAACATTCCAAAAAGCGCCCTCGAAGCCGTTGACGGCAGGACAGGACAATGTATCGATCCAGTTTTCAAAAACGATACCCGCTTACCGCGAAGCAATATTGAAATGCACGATGCTTCAGACCTTTGACAACAGAGTGTTTTTTACGGGAAATCCCGAAAGACCGAACTGGTTATGGCATTGCTCGCTCAACGATCCCGAATATATTTCCGACCTCGACTATTACCAAGAAGGAATGGATGAGGCAAGGATCACCGGCATAGCATCGGGAAATAATTCGCTATGGGTGTTCCGAGAGCCGAGCGAAGCCAACACGAACGTGTTCTATCACACTCCCGCACTTGATGACGATTACGGCAAAATATATCCTTCCTCTCATTCGTCGATATCGCTCGGGTGCGATGGCAAAGCGACCAACTTCAGCGATGATATTGTATTCTTTTCAAAGAGAGGCATGGAAGGTATCGGCGGCGATATCAATTCAGAGCAGATGGCGGCGCACAGAAGCACCACCATTGACAGAAAGCTTACAGCCGAAAAGAATTATTCATCCATGCTGCTTGAAGAACACGAGGGCTATTTGTTCGTTATTATCGATGACAGCATCTACCTTGCTGACTCACGCGCAATGTACGCCAACGGAAACCACAACGAATACGAGTGGTATTACTGGGAGATGGAAAAGGCTATTACCGCTTCCAAAGTGCATGGCGGCGTTCTTTACCTCGGAACTGCGGACGGCGTTTACACGTTGAGCGATACCGAGTGCGATATTGAGAGCTGGTGGGTGACACCGAAGGACAAATTTGATGCTCCGAACAAGCTCAAGACAACCAACAAAAAGGGGTGCGTTGTGGAAGCACTCGGGGATATGTCTATATACGTTAAGACAAATTCCGATGATGACTTTGACCTTATCGCGCAGTACAGCGACATTTCCGACTACTGCTCGGCACGAATAAAGAAGAAAAAGTGGAAGGATATCCAGTTTAAATTCCATTCCACGACTCGATTTAGTTTAGAATCCGCCACACTTGAAGCCATTGTGGGCGGCTACATAAAGAGGTGAATTGAATGCCCGGTAATTACGATTACGATCTGCAGCAAATTGAAGCGGAGAGAAACGCCGACATAGCAAAACTTGATACACAGTTCAATCAAGCCATTCAAGAGACAGAGCAAACATACGACCGCGTATCGTCGCAGTATACCATTGATGCGAACGACGGAAAGACCACGGCTGTCGAGCAGTTGATGGAAACACAGCAGCAGATGGCCGACCAAGCTGTCAAAGAGATAGAACAGCAGCGAGAGAAGAGCGAAAAGGATTACATCAAAGAGCAAGCCGGGGCATACGCAGATTGGAAAAAGCAGTCCAACCAGTACGGCGTGAATGCCGAAAAGATGGCAATGAACGGTCTTACCGGCTCGGGATACTCGGAAAGCTCTCAAGTACAGATGTATACCGCTTATCAAGCGCGAGTTACATCGGCAAGAGAGGTATTCAAACAGGCGGAGCTTGACTTCACCAACGCCATTGCCAATGCGCGACTGCAGAACAGCGCGGCTTTAGCACAGATAGCGCTTGATGCGTTTGAAAGACAGAGCGAGATCATTCTTGCCGGGCTCAGTGCAAAGCAGGGGCTTTTGCGTGATTGGACAAGCCAAAAGCTCGCAGTGCAGTCTCATTACGACAACAGATATCAGATGGTGCTCGATCAGATTTACCGCGAAGAACAGATGCAGCTTGAGCGCGAGCAGATGGCACAGGAGCAGGCACGTTGGCAGGCACAGTTGGCACAGGATCAGGCACAGTTTGAGGCGGGTCTTGCTGCAGACAGAGAAAAGCTCGATTGGCAGAAAGAGCTGGCGCAGCTTGAAAGAGACGATGCTGCACGCAAAGAAGCAAAAGCGGACAAAGAGGATGAATACAACCGCCTTGCCGAGCTTATTGCGACTACGGGACATCCGGCAACGGATGCAGAGCTTGAAGCGGCCGGCATGAGCAGAGAACGAGCAAATTCTTACTTGCAATATTACAACGAGAAAAAGAAGGCAACAGGCGGTAGCACAGGCGGCTCGGGCAACACTGATGGTGCGAAAATCATGGACAACACGGGCAATAACAGCGATAATATAGCTCAACAGCCTTCCGGGGTAACCGTACCCACCGCAAAAACTTACAAAGAAGCAACTGTGATTTTAAGCAACATGGGGGTCGATAGCAGCAATCTAATGACTTCGTTAGAGTGGGCTCGCCATAAGAATGCGGGCAACTCTAACGACCCTGCGGTAACCGATAACGCCACATACCAAGACTACCTTGACGATTATTTGTACGGTGCGACCATTTCGGTCTGGCCGAATGTATGGACCTATGAAGATCCCCCGAAAAAATCCACGGCATACTCTACAGGAGGAGCTAATATGCCGGCGTCCAAATGGGAAAAACACGGGCTGACATACTAAAGGAGGGCAATATGGCACAGCGAACATTTAATTATTCGGAATGGAAGAAAAAGCAAAAGGAAGAAGAGGAAAAGAAAGCCGCGCTAACCGCGCAAGAAAAGGCAATGGGCGGGATAACCAGCGACGATACAGCTCCAATAACATTCAATTACAACGAATGGAAGAGAAGACAAAAAGCAGAAGCCAATGGCGAAACATATGCTCCCGTTCCGCCCGCCGCAGAATATGTTTATCGCACCACAGGGGTAATGCCCTCTGTGGTGGATGTTGTCAACGATGATGTGTACACGGGCAGAAACGGCTCGACCGCGGGTGGCAACAAAGACTCTTGGTTTAAGTCGGGCGGCTTTTCCGACGGTGTTGACGGCTTTGGCGACTTTATGGGCGACCTCGGACAAACAACGGCGGGCACTGTAGGTGACGTTATCCTCGGAGCGACCGTGGGCTTTGGACGCATGTTTGAAGGTCTTTATGACTTGGGTGTGCAAGGTGTGAGCCGTGCTGCTGATGCCCTTGGTGCAGATGAATTTGCCGAATCTGCGAAAGAACACGCTAACCGCGATCTTATGGGCGAATGGGCAAAGGATAAATTAGACTATGTTGACCAGTATTCTGTCCTCGGTGACAAATCGGATTCCGTAGTGCAGGGGCTTGGACAGGTCGGCGGTATTATCCTTACTGGTAATGCCGGTGCAGCCGCTGGCTTGGGTGCCGGAGGTGTCTCTGCTCTGACCACAGCCACAACGGGACTTTCGTCTATGGGTACAAACATCGGCGAAGCATACAAAGCGGGTGCAACGGACGGTCAAGCCTTTGTCTACGGCTTGACCACTGGTGCAATCGAGGCGGGAACGGAATTGTTCTTCGGTGGTCTCGGTAAGGGCGTAAAAGCTCTCGGTTTATCTCGCGGTATCGGCGGTATCGACGATATGCTTGCAAAGGGCTTGTCCGATAAGATCACCAAGCTCATTGCAAAAGACAGCGTAAAAAAGGTAGTGGGAAACACTATTGAAGCACTTGTCAAGGCAACGGGCGAAGGCGTGGAAGAAGTGGCATCGGGATTAGGCTCTGCCCTTATGAAAATGCTCACCTATGCGAGCGAGGAAGATTGGGAAAAGCTCGTTGCAGACGAAAAGCTGCTTGAATCGTTTATTGTGGGTGCGGTTACTTCCGGCATTATGCAGGGCGGCGATTACATCAAGGCGAACGCAAACAAGACCGACTTTGTCACGGGACGCACATCTGCCGAGGAAAAGGTTATTCAAAGAGCAGCCGAAAAGGAAATTGCCCAAAAAGAAGCCAACGGTGAGAAGCTGACCAAAAAGCAGAAAAACGAGATATATGACAGACTCACCGAGGATATCTCACGCGGCTACATTTCTATCGACACCATCGAGGAAGCACTCGGCGGTGACAAATACACCGAATACAAGAAAGCATCGGACGAGAATGCTACGCTGAAAAAGGAGCTTGACGAGCTTCGCACATTGTCCGAGTATGATTCCCTTCGCAACATGAAGTCGGGCGACAGAACAGACATTCAGAATGACCGCCTTGCCGAGCTTAAAGGGAAGAATTTAAGCGACATGACCGAAGAGCAGAAAAGCAGACTTGCCGAGCTTGAGACAAAGTACGGTGAGAACACTAAAACGCTTGAGGACATGAAAAAGCAGATGTCCGATGATGTATTAAACCTTGTCAAATCGGAGCGCAAAGGTCAAGGCTCTCTGTTGATGGAAAGCTACAACGAGCGAGAGCGACTCAAGCAGGACTTTGTTGCAGATTATGAATCCATCAAGGGCACAAAATACGAAGATGCCGCAAGAAAGACCATAGACAACGCCATCAAAGCTAAATTGAACAACACCAACAAAATACACGACCTTGTGGACATGGCAACGAAGTTTTCCTCGGAAACAGGCGTGGTATATGAGTTTGGTGGCAACGAGCAAATAAAAACGAATTTCATCAGCCGTCAGAACGAGAAAATAGCGGCACTTGAAGCCATCAAGAACCCCACCGAAGCACAGACCAAGGAGCTTGCCAACCTCAAAGACCTTGTCAGCAAGGTGGAAAGCGGCAAGACCACAGTCAACGGCAACATCTCCAAGAACGGCAATATTATGATAAACCTTGATTCCCCCAAGGCATTAAACCGTATTGTCGGTCATGAAATGGCGCATTTGCTTGAAAACGCGAAGAAAAACGGCGGCAAATTGCAGAATGCAATCTTCTCGTATGCAAAAGCAAAAGGTCTTGATCTTGATGCAAAACTTGCCGAATATGCCGAGATATACAATGGTGTAGAGGGTGCTGATGCAAAGGGAGAGCTGACCGCCGACTTAATAGGCGATTACCTTTTCAATGACTACGACTTTGTCAAAACATTGGCTGCAGACCGCAATCTGTTCCAAAAAATGTGGGACGGTGTTAAATACCTCGGCAAACTTGCCACAGCAGGATCACACGAAGCACGAGAGCTTGCAAGAGTGGAGAGAATGTTTGAAAAGGCATACCAAGAGGTAGTCAAAAATGGCGGTGTGGAAGCAAAATCTTCCTTTACCGACGCGGACAGTCAGCCTATAGACAGCGCACGAATTTCGAGCGATGAGTCCGACAACAGCTACAGCTTGAGCCACAATGCCGAAATCGCAGAAGGACAGTCCAAGTACATAGTCGATCATAAAGCGTTTGTTACAGAGAGCGAGCTTGCAGAAGCACAGAGAGTCACGAACGCAATGGTGGACGTGATGATGAAGTATTCCAACATTCTGCCCGAGGATAAAATCGGCAAAGTGTTGACCAAGAACGGCTCTTATGACCGTTCTGTGGAGAATACTACTATCTGTGTAAGAACACTTGCCTACAACGAATTTGTGGACAAGGTGCAGGAAGAGATCGGCAGACCTCTGTCGCAGATGGAGTCCTTCCTTGTGTCGCAGAAGCTGTTCGTTATCGCAACCGATCCGCAGTGTATGTATTGCTATGTGTCTCTCGACCGCAAGGCATTCAACGATATGCTTCTCCGCTATATGCATGACAGAGACTCCGTCATGGAGAAATACAGAAGCGGCGAATGGGAAGACGTTAATACCTATACGGAAGAACAAATCAAAAAGATGACAGCCGAGCAAAAAGCAAAATCTCTGTACGTTGACTATTTGCGCGGACGCGATGCGACAAAAAATCAAGCAGATCGTTTCAACACATGGCTTGGCTATGTGGACAACGGAACGCAGATACTATCTCTTGCGGATATCGCAACAGAGGATCGTCAGAATGTAATCAAGGCGAACGGCGGTGATCTTGCCAACCAGCTTGCGGACGCGCGAAAGTATGCGCAAAGTGCTTCATGGGCAAAGATTCAGAAGGACTATGTTGCGTACCGAGACGAGATACTGAAGCTGGGCGATAGAGTGGTTAAAAACCTTAACGAGCATTATGGTCTGCGCTGGTATTCCTTCTCCGACTATTCTGCGGCTTTTATCGTTGAGAATATGCAGCAGATCACCGATGCTTCTATCCGAGGACTCAAGGGCTTGGCATACACAAAAGACACCGACTTTGCAGAGATTTATGCTCCTTCGGGCATGAATATCAACGTGAGTGTGTTTGTCAAGAAGGATGCCAATGGCGAATACTACATTGACGAGAGACAAAGCGCAAACCTTGAAAAAGCATTGGAATTGAGAGGACAGTATCCCAACGTCGGCATTGTTGCCACCGTTACCGACGATGATGCTCTGAAATGGGCGGCAAGCCAAGAGTGGTCGGATGTTATTATCCCCTTCCACATTGTAAGAACCGGCACCGATGTTGCCGACTATTACAAGTGGCTCAATTACACAGGCGAGTCGGGCGATACCGTTGCCAACAAAGACCTTTGGAACGCATATCTTGACAGCTTAAATATAAAGGGCGAGAACGCTCGAAAGAAAGTCAGCAAGAACGTATACCCAAGCGAGCACCATAACGATAAGGACACCTACTTAAATCTGTGCGAAAGCAGAGGTCTTACCCCGCGTTTCGCAAGATTTGCCGGGGAAGATTGGTACATGAAGTTGGTCAACGAAACAAGACTCTCGGCTGACGAATCCACTCCTCTTAAACCTATCTACAACGAAGAAGCGGCAAAGGCATCCTTCCAAAAGTTTGTGGATAAGGGCGGCTATGAGGGCGGCTGGTACAAGGAAGGTGTTGACGTTGATGCGGAAGCAAAAGCTGTTGCAGAAGATATTCTCGCGGGAAAGAAAGCCAACGAGGTCGATTACGGTAGACAAGACATTGCGCCCGAAGAACTGATTGCAACAAGAAAGACCAACCGTAAGCATGGACAATATTCCTTGAGTGCTGCGAACGGTAAGCAGGACGATGGTACGCGGTCTTCCGTGACCGTTTATCATGGAAGCAACGCCAACTTTGACTCCTTTGACTTTACCAGACTCCAAGATGAACTTGGTGTATTTTTCGCAGAAGAGCAAGGTGGTGCTATGCAATATGGTGATGCCAAAGCGTACACATTGACGCCTAAGAAGACATTGGTTGTCCACCAAGGCGAGGAATACCGCAGATTGATGCAGACCGGGGAAACGGACGTTGAAAAGCGTAATCGTCTCATCAATGAGGGATATGACACAATCAAACTCGTCTATAACAAGCCCGGTGGCGGCGAGACTGTCGACTGGGTGGCACTTACGCCCGATGTCATCAATGTGGCACAGGATATCCGCTATTCCTTGAGCAATGCGGAAGACATAGCTCCCACAACCATCGAACAATACTCCTTGTCGAGCGCTGATACCCAACAAGCCGATGCTGACTACGCATTGGCAGTTGAACGTGGTGACACCGAAACAGCGCAGAGAATGGTGGACGAAGCGGCAAAGGCTGCAGGGTATAATTCACCAATGTTGTATCACGGTACAGGCGCATTTGGTTTTACGCAGATTGACACCAAAAAATCGAATGACCGAATTTCGTTTTTTGCAACCGATTCAATGCAAGTGGCTGGAACATACTCCGGCACAAGCGTTGCGCGTAATATTGGAGATGCCACCAAATCTAACTTGGGAATATACCAGCTTTATGCAAACACAGATGGTATGATTGAGTTTGATGCAAAGGGCGCAGAATCTAACCATATAGAACTTGGACGAGCAGAAAAAGATTACAACGATATTATACATGGCAAGTCGTGGTATAGTTTTGCTACCGCAAAGCAGTTGGCAAAATATGCGAAACAAAAAGGATACACCGGAGTAATCATAAAGAATGTAGTTGATAGTGCAACTCCACAAAGCAGAAAGACAACATACCCGTCTAATGTTTATATCTTTTTTGATTCTGCACAAATCAAATCTGCCGATCCCGTGACCTACGATGACAGCGGCAATGTGATCCCCTTGTCGGAGCGTTTCAAGAGTGACAACAACGACATCCGCTATTCCCTTTACACTGGGAACGACTTTACTCCCATCGGCTCTCACGAAATACTTGGTCGAGACGCTCGTGTATAAGAGGACATCGCACCTCTCACAATGGATAGCGTGGATGCCACAATGGCACAGGACTACCCGGTCGCACCTACACCTACGGATGCGGATGCTCCTGCTGCGAGAAGAGGTAAAAACTACACCGAGCCCGTAGATGTGGTCGGCGTGGATATCGTTTCGGACAACGCGGATACAAAGAGCAAGGTTTCCCCCAGACGTGCATTACACAACAGCATAATTGATAACATCAAGGAAGCATTCAACGAGCGCGGACGTGACTTTGATAAGGTGCTCAAGGGTGCAAAGAATCTTTCCACTTTCTCAACCGTGGACAACACTCCGCAGCGAGTTATGGAAAAAGCGCTTGGCTACAAGGAAGGCGGACTTCTCGCCGATCTGACCGTCAACAAGGTGGCGCAGAACGAGACCGAGGGCATCAAGTGGCTCAATTCCTTCACCGACAGAAAGAATGGTGTGCTCAAGCAGATTTCCAACAAGTATCACATCAAACCGGGAAGTAAGGAAAGCGCTGCTGCACAGATGTATGCCGAGGGCTTCTACGTAGCCGAGAACAATGACATTATCAGCTATGGCGATGCGGAACTGGCAAAGGACTTCCCCGATGCAAGAGTGCAGGCAAACATCAAGGGTCTCGCAAGCGATCCTCGTATCAGACAGATTTACGATGATACCCTTGCGATGATCAATGAGTCGAGAACGAGAAACGCATATCCCGAGATTCCGAGACTTGACAATTACTTCTTGCATTTCAGGGCGATGGATGACACCTTCTCCAAGCTGGGCTTGCCTTTCAATCCGAACGACATTCGTGCGAAAGACTTGCCTACCGATCTCAACGGCGTTACTGCCGATCTGAAGCCGGGACAGCCGTATTTTGCAAGTGCTATGCATCGTACCGGCAAGCGCACCTCGTTTGACCTCTTGGGCGGTTTGGAGCGCTATCTCAACAGCGCGAAAAATCAAATCTACCACATTGACGATATACAGACCTTGAGGGCATTGCGTAACTACATCGCTGATACATATGGACAGGCAAACGGACTTCAGGGGCTGGATGCTTTGAGCGAGGAAGAAGCGCAGGAGCGCATCAAGGAAGTATACGGATCGCATCTGTCTACCTTCGCTAAATTCTTAAATGAAGAAGCGAATATCCTTGCTGGAAAGACAGCACTGATTGACCGAGGTCTTGAGGGTGTTATCGGCAGACGAGGAATGACCTTCCTTAACGAGCTGAACAAGCAAGTCGGCAGCAACATGGTGGGATACAACATTTCGTCCTCGTTGACGAACTTCCTGCCTGTGGCACAGACCTTCGCAAAGAGTAACAAGGCCGACTTTGTCAAAGCATTTGCACAGACTGTTGCTCACAAAGTGTCGGGACGAAGCGACGGCTTTTCAGAGAGCAGCCCTGTTATGATCCGACGTCAAGGTGCTGACAGATTCTATCGCACCACATGGCAGAAGATAAGCGATCCCGGCTATGCGCTTATGGGTGCTGTGGATAGCGTCTCCACGGAAATCATTGCAAGAACGAAGTACAATGAGCTTGTCAGAAAGGGCATGGACTCGCAGAAAGCGCACTATGAGACCGACAAGTGGGTATCCCGTTTGATGGGCGACCGTTCACTTGGTCAGATGCCGCAGCTTTACAACTCCAAGATGCTCGGTCTTATCACCAAATTCCAATTGGAAGTAAGAAACCAGCTCGACAGCCAATTCTACGATACGATTCAAGAGGCGAAGGTCTCCAACGAGTATATCGAGAACGGCCTTGCGAAAAACGCAAAGACCGCCGCACAAGTGGCATCGACTTTCGTACAGCTTGCAGTGGTACAGCATCTGTTTGGCGCGGCGTTTGAGTCTGTTGCCGGTTACAATCCCGCCTTTGACATTATCGAGGTGCTGATGACCGCGTTTGGCTTTGACGATGACGAAGAGAGCGAAGATACTGTCGGCGATAACCTCACACAAGCATTGCTTGAACTTGCAGAAGATTTGCCCTATGCGAGCACATTCCTTGACGGCGGGCGTATTCCGATCTCTGCTGCTCTTCCGATTGAGGAGTTTGTCAAGGGACAGGACGAATGGGGCAACGAGAAATCAAGATGGGAAACACTTGGCGAGATCGCTCCTTACTATTTGCTTCCCGGTGGCTATGGTCAGATCAAAAAGACCGTACAGGGTTTGAATATGTTCTCTGACGATCATCCTGTGGCTGGCTCTTATACGGACAGCGGGAACTTGCGCTTCCCGGTCGAGGATACCATCGGAAACCGAATCAAAGCGGGCATTTTCGGTCAGTATGCAAACGACAATGCAAGATACTACTTTGACAATGATCTCGCACCGTTAAAGGAGAATCAGATTCAGGAGTATATCGATGTCGGTATGCCTATTGAGGATTATTGGAAGTATCGAGAGGGCTTGAGAGGTCTTGAAAATCTGTCCGAAAAGGCGGATTATATCAATTCACTCGATTTGCCTATCGAAAAGAAGAATTTGCTCATCAATAACCTTACCGATCGCAAAGAACCTATCGACATGACGGGATATGATGACTTTGGCAGTCTCGAAGAAATGGACTTTGCTGTGAAGAATCCCGAAAAGTATGCGATAGCTCAAAAGGTCGGTGGCTACGACAAGTACATGGAATATCAAGAAGCCATGAAAGGCATGACGTTGGCTGAAAAGGCAGACTATGTCGGTGGACTCAACTTGACTACCGAGCAGAAGAATGCACTCATCAACGGCGAGACCACCCGTAAAGAGCCTATTGATATGGCTGAATACGGCAAGTATTCGAGTCTTGATGAAATGGACTTTGCAAAAAAGAATCCCGAAAAATACGCAGTTGCAAAGGCTGTAGGCGGCTACAGTGCATATACCAAGTACTCGGCGGCTTTGAGCAATGTCAAGGGGGTGGACAACAACGGAGACGGAAGATCGGACAGCGGCACGCGCAAAACGAATGTAATCAATTACCTCAACGATTTGGATATTTCATACGGTGAGAAGATTATTCTCTTCCGCGCAGAATACCCCGGAGACGATACATACAATTACGATATTGTAAAGTATTTGGAAGCAAACGAGTCACTGTCATATCAAGAGAAGATTGAAGTCCTTGTGGCACTTGGCATGACAGTAGACGCAGAAGGTAACGTATGGTGGTAATGATAAAAGGGGAGCATAAAAGCTCCCCGGAAAGGACAAACAATGATTAGTGAAAAACAGGATCGTCCCGCGCCGAGAACGGTGGCGGACTTGGAACGCAAGTACAACAACAAGAAGAGCTTCGCCGAGGCTGCGGGCATCGCATCTGACGTGCAAAAAAGCGTTGAAGAATTGGGTGGAAAGGTTGATGCGCAGGGCGAGGTTATCATGGAACAGGGAAAAACTATTAACAAACAAGGTCAAACTCTCGGTATCAATGATTGGGACTTTGAGACAATAGGCGACAGTATCGGCGGCTCACTTATAAAAGCCGAGGACTACTGCGGCTTCAACAGCGGATACTCTTTTGGATACTATTCCGCAGAACAAATTAACGGAGATTGGAATGCTATGATAAGTGCAGACAAAATTGCCGCAAACAACGGCACGTATATTACCTTCATTGCCGATATAATGATGGCAGAAAATCAAAGCATATCGGGATGTAGTCAGATTGTATTTAATAACGGTGTGCCCGGTACAGGCATTATAAACGGTATACACACCAAGCCCGGTGACAGAGCAATATACATTCAAGGTTATGGCGGCGTTATTGTAGAAGACTTACGGATAAAAGAGAGCGGAACGGTGTATACGCTCCGAGACTATATCAAAAAAGTA
>JAZULL010000016.1:0-11055 GCA_045603085.1 Eubacteriales bacterium
CCTTGGCGGTCTGCCAACTCTCTGCTCGCCTTGTGCGAGCAGAATATCACTGCAACCATCGGGAGCAATATCACTTTCGCGAAGCGAAAATATCACTCCGACGAAGTCGGAATATCACTAAAAAAAGCCCCCTTGAGGGCTTTTTTTAAAATATTGCTTCAGTCAGTCGGGCGTCATATTTCTCGATGCGGGCTCTGACGCCTCGCATGCGAAATCCATCCAGCGCTTTGGAGGCATTGCCAAGATCGGGCGCGCGGTACTCTGCACCGTGGCCGTCACTACCCAGCACGACCGCCGTCTGCACGGCGCGTAGCAGCTGCCTGACCCGCGGCTTTGTCAGGGATGACACGTTGAACTGATACACCGTGCCGTGACATTCCAGCACAGCCATCAGCTGCTCCTTGGTATACAGCGCCTGCACGCGATCCAGATGCGCAATGACGGGGCAAAACCCAAGTGCACCCAACTCCTCCAGCTCGTCGATCACCCAAGGCGCATACGACACGGGAAGCTCGCACAGCAGCATATTGGAGTCGCCCAGACACAGCTGATCGGTCACCTCAGCACTCATGCCGTGCCACATGGCGATCTCCGCGCCCAAAGCCAACTCTACGCCAAGCGCCGCCGCCTGCTCTGCAATCTGCGCATGGCTCTCTGCCCTGCGCGCCAAAAATTCCGCGGCACTCTCGCGCTCGCCGTAATAGTGCGGGGTGCAGACCGCATACGCCACTCCCTGCTCTGCAAGCATCTCCAGCATGGCAAAGGACTCCGAGACGCTTTGCGCACCGTCGTCCATGCAGGGCAACAAATGAATGTGAAAGTCTGTCATCGGAGTCCTCCTTCTTTATTGTGATTCAATTACGTCAATGATAGGCAAGGGCGAATCATAGGTGGGCACCAGCTCGCGCAGCAGCGCGCGCACGTCCGCGTCCTCACTTGCAATCGCACGTCTCAGATTCTCCAGCTGCTCCATGAAGTTCTCGGGCAGGTCGATCTGCTTGCCCACGTGGATCAGACTGTTGGAGGTGGACAGCAGGGCCTCCTCGCGGTTGACCAGCTCCTCAAAGATCTTCTCGCCCGGGCGCAGGCCGGTATATACTACCTTGATCTCCTTATCGGGTACGTAGCCCGAAAGGCGGATGAGTCTGTACGCCATGTCGCGAATGCGCACCGGCTTACCCATATCCAGAATCAGAATGCCGCCCCCATCGGCAAGTGCGCCCGCCTGCAGCACAAGCGAGACCGCCTCGGGGATGGTCATAAAGTAGCGCACGATGTCGGGATGGGTGACGGTCACGGGACCGCCCATTTCGATCTGGCGCTTGAACAGCGGCACCACGCTGCCGTTAGAGCCCAGCACGTTGCCAAAGCGCACGGCGGTAAAGTGGGTCTTGCTGATGCCGTTATAATACTGAATGATCATTTCGCACACGCGCTTGCAAGCCCCCATAACGTTGGTGGGGTTGACCGCCTTGTCGGTCGAGATCATCACAAATCTCTCCACGCCGCACTCATGCGCGGTCTGCACGGTATTGAGCGTGCCGAAAATATTGTTCTTGACAGATTCCGCAGGGCTGTCCTCCATCAGCGGCACGTGCTTGTGCGCGGCCGCGTGGTAGACCACCTCGGGCTGATATTTTGCAAAAACGCTTTGCAGTCTGGCCTTGTCGCGCACAGAACCGATCAGCACAGTCAGATCCAGCGAGGGAAACGCCACTCGCAGCTCATTTTGCAGATCGTAAACGCTGTTCTCGCTGATATCAAGCATGACCAGCTTGCGCGGCGCATGTGCCGCAATCTGCTTACAAAGCTCACTACCGATCGAGCCGCCCGCACCTGTGACCAGCACGGTTTTATTCTGCAGATAGCCCGAAATGCTGTCGACATCGATCTGAATGGGTTCTCTTTCCAGAAGGTCCTCAATGTTGACCTGTCTGATATCCTCGGGACGCAGCTTACCGCCCACCAGCTCCTCCACCGCGGGCACGGTGCGAACACGGCAGCCCGTGTCGGTGCACATGCTCAGGATCTCGGCCTTTCTGGCGCGAGGGCAGGAAGGAATGGCGAAAATGATGGTGTCGATCTTGTATTTTTCCGTGACCTTGGCAAGATTTTCAATCGCGCCCACCACGGGGACGCCGTTGATCTTAGCACCCTTGCGGTCAGGTCTGTCATCCAGCGCGCACACGATCTTGCCCATGTCGCGGGTCATGACCTCGTCAAAGTTGCGGATCAGCTGATTGGCCGCCGTACCCGCACCGATGATCATCACGCGCCCCGTACCGCTCTCGCTTGCGCGGTTCTTTTTTCTGTGCCGTCTCTTGGAAAGCACCCGTCTGAGCATATAGTGCGCAACCAGAAGAATTGCGCCCACGCAGATCATGATGGGATATACCCCCCAGGGCAAGCGATACATGCCGTCCGCAAGTCCCAGCGAGGACAGGCTGACAGGCGCGGCATTCATCACTGCCTGCAAGGCCAGCAAAAACATCACGCTCGTACCCACCAAAAGGCCAAGCCGCATGACGTCACGCAGGTTGGAATACTGCCAGATGACGCGATTGACTCCAAATGCCAGATACAGAAGCCCGTAAATAAACGGAAGCAGTACCGCCGCGCAGAGCAAGGGCAACAGAAAGGTCTCAATATCAATTGGGCCATTTGTCAGCAGATCCAGGCGAAGCAGCATGGAAAGCGCCAAAGCCAGCTCAAGCAACAGCGAATCGATCAACCAAAGGCTAAGCAAATATCCCATTCGCTTAAGTCTTGTCATAAGGGCTTACCTCTTTCCCGGCTTGTCGCCGCGGTTGTAGTATTTTCTGTAGTAGCGATAGTAGTAATAGTAAGAAGCCTTTTTCTTCTCCACAAAATTCATGGTCACGCCAATCAGATTGGCATTGGCCTGCGCCAGCTGCTCCTGCACCGAGTGCAACAGCCGCTTATCCACAGCCCCCGAGCGCACCACCAGCACGGTGCCGTCCACCTTGGAGGACAGCAGCGCCGCATCGATAAAGGTGCTCAGCGGAGGGGTGTCGAAAATAATGAAATCGTATTTCTCGTAAAGCGCGGCGATCATGTCCTCCAGCCGCTTGGAGCCAAGCAGCTCCACGGGATTGGGCACGCGCGCCTCGGCATCCAGGAAATCAAGTCCCTCTACCTCGGTGTGCAGAATGGCCTCGTCCAGCGAGATCTCACCCTTGAGATAGCCTACGTAGCCAACCGTGCGCGGCAGCTGCATCTCTCTGCGCAAGGAAGCATGTCGCAGGTCGCAGTCCACCAGCAGCGTCTTTTTGCCCGCCCCCGCCATGGCAATGGCCAGGAAGGTGGAAATGTGGCTCTTTCCCTCGTTGGGGATCGAGCTGGTGATCACAACCGAGCGGATCGGGGTCTCGCGGGAAAGCGATGCAAACTGAATGTTACTCATCAGCGTTTTGATGCTGTTGCGGGCATCGCTTTGCATGTTTTCGTAAAGTCTGAAAATATTCACACTCATGCGTCCTTACCTCCCCTGTCGGATTCTGTCGGACGTTCCTTGCCATCCGCATATTTCTTCATGCGCTTGCGGATATAGGGAGTACCGTCGTCCAAGGCCTTGGCATCGATCACGGGCATCTCTGCCAGCACGGGTACACCAAGTGCCGCACTCAGGTCATCTGCCGAGTGGACGGTATCGTCCATGGTCACGATAAACAGCGAAACGATAATGCCCACAGCCATACCGATGGCGGCGGAAATGGCAATGGTGCGGAGCTTGTCGCTCTCATTGGAGGGAGAGGACGAGGGCTTGGCCGACTCCAGCACCGACACGCTGTCGGTATCCATCATGTCGCGCAGATATGCAATGGCACAGGAGGCATATACGTTGGCCACGTTGGCCGCGGTTGCGGGGTTGTCTGCGGTTGCGCTGATCACGATCACGTGCGTGTCCTCGTCGGGCGCAACCTCAATACCGTACTTTCCAACCGAGTCCTCGCCAAGAGCCTTAGCGGCGTTTTCGCGCACGGCAGAATTGCTCGCCAGCAATACGTAGTCGTTGATCAGCTTTTCGGCGTAGTTGACGTCAGACGTGCTGGCAGACGAGCCGGTATTGATCAGATACAGCGTGGTGGACGAGGTATAGCGGGGCGACTGCGTCATATAGACGTAGCAGGATACCACCATGACGAACACCACCGGGAAAATGACAATGAATTTCATTTTCCGCAATATAACTTTGATAATATCTCTGAAATCCATAACAATTCCCTACACTTAAATCTTCATTCTCTTGCAAACAGCCGACGCGCCAAAGATCAGGCCGACCGCAATCACCGCGATGGCCACCCAGTAAAATACCCAGTACCAGGTGTGGTGGTCGCCTGCCACCAACTCGGTGTAGTCATCGGGGCTGTAATACTTGTAATCCTCGGAATAGATCTGTCCGTCGGGCGTGGTGATCTTGACCACGCGCAGGTCAAATTCCGCCAAGGTATCGTTGCCGTATACCAGCGCGGCGCGACCCAGAATCTCGCCGATGGCGATCTTGCTCTGATCGGGCGTCGAGCGCAGAACGATAGCGCACTGATCAAAGCTTTCGGAAAGCGTGACCGCATACGCATAGGGATAGGTATCAATGCCGTCGTAGGACGGTGCGGTCTCAACGGCACAGGTCACGGTAAAGCCGTCGTCCGTGGTATAGGTATATGCGGTGATGGCCTCTCTGAGAATGCGTGAGGTGTAGCACCAGCTATATGCGCTGTACGCATCGTTGAACAGTGCGGTTGCGTCGGTGTATGCCGAGGCGGCGTCGGTACCGATCTCAACGAATACCGACAGCACCACTCTGCCCGAGCTGTTGATACCCGCGCAAAGCGTGAAAGCGCCGGACTCGCGCGTGTTGGCTGCTGCATACAGGCAAGCGCGGCTGTCGTAATACGCCGAGGTCTTGGTCAGAAGCGGCACGTTTCTGGAATAGGACACGGTCTTGTCCGCATTGTAGCAAACGGTTTGTGCCAGCGGGCCTGCCAGCATATCCACCGCGTATACGGCGTCAAGCAGCAAGATCTGATCCGCAACCGTGGACACCTGCGCACCTGCGTAAGAGCCGTCGATATGTACGTAATGGGTCGCATGCATGCCCAGCAGCTGTGCGGTGCGGTTCATGGCATCCAGGAAAGCCGCCTCCGAGCCGTAAGTGCCCTTGGCCAGCGCCAGCGCGGCGCCGCCGTCGTCCTCGGTGCTGTAAAGCAGCTGCAAAATCAGCTCCTCTGCCGCCGCATCGGTCAGCGTCAGCGTAGCGGGAATATCCACACGCAGGGCTCTGTAGGCGGTATAGGCGGTCATAAGTCGCGCCACCGTGCCGTCCACGGGATAAGGCTTGTTGGCATCCTTAACGAACATAGCCACGTCGGTCTTATAGTCCAGCGTCATGCCCGATACCAGATTGCCCGACACGCGCGGCGACGAGGAATTGGCATATTCGTAAGAGGTTGCCGCAAATGCGGGGATCACGGCAACCGCACAAAGCAGCATGCAGGTCACCGCAAGCATCAAAAATCGTTTCATGTCTATCTCCTGTGCCCCGAAATCGGAGCTTTTCTTGCAAATTCCGTTCTTTGAATGTTGAGAGAAGATTTGCCATTTGGGCAAAAAACAGCGAAAACCCTAACGGGTCCCCGTCGGGTTTTCGCTGTATCCGTGGGAATCCGGGTCATTGATGGATCAATGGGATTCTTGGGGGAGTATGTAATTTAATCAGTTACCCTCAATGCTCCAAACGGTCTTGTTCCAGTTCTGGTTGTTCTCAACAGTCTTAGCAGCCTTGAAGCCGTAGTTCCAGTCAACAACAGCAGAAACGTCATCGGTGGCACCCTTCGAGATGGTGTAGGTGGTATCGTCAGTGCCGTCAGTCATAACGTATTCGATAGAAGAAATGGTCTTGCCATCACTTGCAAGAGTAACCTTGATAGACTCGAGAGAGGTATTGGTCTCGGCAGCGTGTGCCAGCTCAATTGCATATTCGAGGTCGTTCATAAAACCAACGTCGGTGCTCTCATTAGCCTTGGTAATAAAACCTGCAAAAGTAGGAATTGCAACTGCAGCCAGAATAGCCATGATTGCAATTACAACAATCAGTTCAACCAGAGAAAAACCCTTATTGTTTCTCATTTGAAAAATCTCCTTTAACATTCAAAATTTAAATTTAGGCATATTCGCCTTTATAAGAACATTACCATTATAATCAATCCCCTTACGAATTGCAAGACCTTTGCACGGATTGCACCGAGCGGCACACGAAATGCCTGCTATAAATCGACTCCTGCCGACGCACGTCGACAAGGGTGTTATCCGTACGGACAGCAGGCTTTCACAAGTATTTTTTGGACTTTGGTATTTTAGGTTGACAATATCCTAAAATTTGTATATAATAATATTGTAAATCACAAAAGGAGGTATCGATATGAACCTGAGCACCAATCAAATCGTTTCGATTTCCGAGGCGAATCAGAATTTTTCACGTGTTGCAAGAATGGCCGACAAGCACGGTGAGCTTTATATTTTCAAGAACAACAAACCCAAATATAAATTGGTGGATATCGAGCACGATACTACGATTGAAATGACCGATGACGAGAAGATAGACTTTGTGGCGGCGCGTATTTTGAAGCTATACCGCCCTGCATTTGAGGAGCTTGCGAAATGATCAAGTTTAGTCAAGAAAAGGTACTTTTGCTGCACAAGCTTATCACCGAAGAAACAGGCGGCGACCCAAATGTAAGAGATATCGCGCTCCTCAACAGTGCTCTTGAATCCGCTTTTGCAACCTTTGATGGAAAGGAATTGTATCCTACCAAACGGGAAAAGGGCGCGCGCATCGGCTTTTCGCTGATTTCCAACCACGCCTTTGTGGACGGAAATAAGAGGATAGGAATGTACGTTCTTCTCACCTTCCTTGAAACCAACGGCATCAAACTCCGCCCTACCAATGCAGAGGTCGCACGCGTCGGTCTTGCCATTGCGGCGGGAAAGATGAAATACGAGGAGTTGCTTGAGTGGATTTTGGAGAACGAGGTGTGAACCGCTGAAAACCACCTGCACTTATGCAGTTAGTTATCAATAGAATAGAAAAATGTAAAAAGTTGCAAAAATCTATTATAAAAACCGTTGCCCCTATCTAACGCATTCGTGGAGTGTGTTCAAATAGGGACAACATTTTTATTCAATTTTAGTGTTACGATGCCTTCGCCATGGGAATATTTGCGGCATTTAACATATTTTCAATGAAAATCCCGTATCCCGTTGTCGGGTCATTGATCAGCACGTGCGTCACCGCACCGATCAGCTTGCCGTTCTGGATGATCGGCGAGCCGCTCATACCCTGCACGATGCCGCCCGTTTTGGCGATCAGCGCAGGATCGGTCACCTTGACCGTAAAGCACTTGGGCCCCGTTGCATTTCTGTCGATCTGCGAGATGCTGACGCTGTATTTGCAGGGCTTGCCGCCGTCCAGCGTGCAGAAGATATAGGCTTCCCCTTCCCTGACCTCGGACGCCTTGGCAATGGGAAGTGCCTGCATGGGCGAGCAGGTGGGGATGTGCGAGAACACACCGAACACGCCGCAATCGGTATTTTTGAGCAGTGTTCCCGTCTTTTCGGTGCCAAAATACCCCTTCAGCTCGCCGGGCTTGCCCGAAACACCCTTTTGCACGCCGCTGACCGTGACGCCCGAAACAACGCCGCGCGTCATGCTGACCAAAGCTCCGCTCTCGGCATCGCAAATCCCGTGTCCCAGACCGCCGAACTCGCCCGTTTTGGGGTCGATAAAGGTTACCGTGCCGATCCCCGCTCCGCTATCCCTGACCCAAAGACCTGTCTTATATCGGTTCTCGGAAACCGACCTTGCGGGTGTCAGCGTAGCAGAATAGCTCTTGCCGCCGCGGGTGTAGGTCAGCGTCAGCGCCCGATCCCCCGCGCCCGATACCATGCTGCCAAAATCCGCCGCATCCGCGACCTGCTTGCCGTTGACCGATGTGATGACGTCGCGCACGCGCAGGCCTGCCGCATAAGCGGGATTGACCGTGCCGCCCTCGGCATCGATATCGCAAAAGCCGACCACCAACACGCCCTCGGTAGAGAATTTGACTCCGAATGGCATGCCCCCCGGCAACAGCCGCACGTCACCCACGTTTGCGGCCGATGCCTCGGTGATCGGCAGGGGCATGCCGAGCGCGCTCGCAGCCCCGAGTAAAATCACCGTCGCCAGCAAAAAGCCGGCGATTTTTTTGCATTTGATTCTCATGGAAATTTTCGTCCTTTGTATTGTGAATGTGGAATGGTTCCGCATTTATCATGTGCCAAAGTGCAGCGGGTCATGCCGAGTAATTATTACGCGCACAGTTGACAAATTGCGAAAATATGATAAAATTAGTTTGATTGACTGTGGCATTTTTCATGCACATACAAAACACGACAAGGAGGGGCAGACTGTGGCAAAAATAGAAAAAAACACCAGCTTGCAAGACCCGATCAAGCAAGCCGACGCGGCTCGCTTTGCACGCATTTGCCTTTCCTACGTGGCGCGCGGTGTGCACCTTGAGGACGGCATTGGCACTTTAGCCGAAAAACGCATGCACGCCATTCTCAAAAATTACGTTTGCGCGGACACCTCCTGCCACGAGATCCGCGTGCTGGACACACTGCCCGAGGAAAAGAGAGCGGCGGCTACCAATAAAAAGAGCTCACGGTACGTTGCCGACGTGCTGCAAGGGCTGAACGTCTGGGAGATCCAGACCGGCAGCTTTTACCCGCTTCGCGAAAAGATTGCGTGGTACATGGAGCACGCGCCTTATGCCGTCACGGTCGTCGTCCCCGTCCCCTATCGCAAGCATCTCAACTGGATCGACCCCGAAACCGGCACGGTGCAAAAGCGGTCGGCAAAGCCGCACGTCACGCGACCCACCGCTGTGGCTTGCGAGCTGTACTGGATCCGCGAGCACCTGCAAAACCCCAAGCTGAGCATTGAGCTTTTGCTGCTTGAGGTGGAGGAATACCGCTTGCTGGATGGCTACGGAAAGGACAGAAAAGCCAGAGCGTCAAAATATGAAAAGATTCCCACCGCACTTTGCGACACGGTGACTCTGTCGTGTCCCGAGGACTTTCGCATGTTCCTGCCCGACACCCTGCCCGAGCAATTCACCGCCGCGCAATACTCCAAGGCTTCCGGGCAACGCGGCAGGAATGCCTATTACGCGCTGCACATGCTGGTCGGCGCAGGACTTTTGACCGAGGGCGAAAAGATCGGAAGAGCGCAGAGCTGGGTCAGAGTGCCATAAATGCCCGGATGCGCACCAAGATCGTGCGCACATGAATTTGTGCCGCACGGTTGACAAACACATAAAAACTTGCTATAATGTAAAGATGAAGTTTAGCCTGACGGCTAAGAAAGGAGAGGTGCTATGCATACAAAACCCTTAACGCCCTGCGTGCCCACCCGTTTTTACGGCTGGTGTCCGGACGGACGGTACTCGCTTTCTGCATCCCTGCAGAATTTGCACGATTGCGGTTTTACGGCCGCCGACGTGTCCTTGGAAAATATCAGCCAGCTGGACGACGCCTGGCAAAGCGTGCTGTATGCCGCCGCAAACCGTGCCAAGGCACTTGGTATGAGCTTGCCCGTATGTCACCTTCCCTTCTATATGCCGGATCCTGATGACAAGCTCGCCATGCAGCGCTTTGCACGCGAGCAGGCGCGCGGCATTGAGGCGGCGGCGCTGATGGGCATTCCGCTTGCGGTCATTCACCCCATCGCACGTCACTCTTCCCGTACCTGCAAGCAGGCATGGTTTTCCGAAAACGTTACCTACCTTGCTCCGCTTTGCGAAAAGGCCAAAAAGCTTGACGTTACGCTGGCGGTGGAAAACATGGCAAGCACCAAGGAAAGCGAGCACGATCACCTTTACGGATGTCGGGCGCGGGAGATTCTGGCAATTGCCAAAAAGCTGGATATACAGACCTGCTGGGACACCGGCCACGCCCACACCGCGGGACTTGTGCAGTCCCACGAGCTCGAAGCGCTTGCAGGCCGACTTTCCATTGTGCACCTGCACGACAATCGCGGAGAGGACTCTCACCTTGTCCCCCTGACCGGTGAGATCGACTGGCAGGACACGGTGCGCGGCCTTGTTGCCGCCCGCTACGAGGGTGTGCTGGACTTTGAGACCAAGACCTCGCATCTTTGTATGTATGACAAGACCCGCGAGCAGCTGGCCGCCGACACGCTGGGTGCGGCACGCACCTTGGAGCGCATGCTACAAACTACCAAATAAGGATGGATACAGACTATGATTTTATATAACTCCCTTTCTCACAAGCGCGAGGAATTTGTTCCCCACGAGCCCGGCAAGGTCAGCATCTACACCTGCGGACCTACCGTTTATCACTATGCCCACATCGGTAATCTGCGCACCTACATCATGGAGGACGTGCTGGAAAAGTACCTGCGCTATGTTGGCTATGACGTCACGCGCGTCATGAACATCACCGACGTCGGACACCTGACCAGCGACGGCGACGAAGGCGAGGACAAGATGCTCAAGGGTGCCAAGCGCGAGCATAAAACCGTCATGGAGATCGCACAATACTACACAGACGCGTTCTTTGCCGATTGCGAAAAGCTTCGCATCAAGACCCCCGATATCGTACAGCCCGCAACCGGCTGCATCAAGGAATTTATCGATCTTGTGCAGGGACTGTTGGACAAGGGATATGCTTACGAGGCGGGTGGCAACATCTATTTTGACACCTCCAAGCTTGAGAAATACTACGTATTCAACGACTTTAACGAGGAAGATCTTGCCGAGGGCGTCCGCGAGGGCGTTGAAAAGGACGAGAACAAGAAAAACAAGGCCGATTTCGTGCTGTGGTTCACCAAATCCAAATTTGACGATCAGGAGCTCAAGTGGGAGTCCCCTTGGGGCATCGGCTACCCCGGCTGGCACATTGAATGCTCCTGCATCAGCATGAAGCATCTGGGCGAGCGTCTCGACATAAGTCGGAGGCCAAGCGGTCTTAGGAAGA
>JAZULL010000017.1:0-32245 GCA_045603085.1 Eubacteriales bacterium
GCCACGTGCAATGGCTGGAGATCGCGCGCACTGTCCGCGAGCGGTATGCGGACTATGACGGATTTCTGATCACACACGGCACCGATACCATGGCGTACGGCGCGGCCGTGCTGTCGTATCTGATTCAGCAGAGCCCCAAGCCGGTGGTGCTGACCGGCGCACAGCGCTCGATCTCCCAGCGCGATACCGATGCGCGCGAGAATCTGCTCAATGCGGCCATTTATGCTGCGGATGACGGTGCGCAGGGTGTGCATATCGTGTTTGACGGCAAGGTGATCGAGGGAACGCGCGCCACCAAGATCCGTACCAAGAGCTATGCGGCGTTTTCCAGCATGGATTATCCCGAGGTGGCAGTGGTGCGCGGCGGCAGAGTACTGCATTACATCAAGAGCCCCAAGCCTGCCGCTCCCGTGTTTTACAACACGCTGGATGCGCGCGTGTTCGTGCTCAAGCTGACCCCCGGCATCCAACCCGGAATTTTTGACTATCTGGCCGATAACTATCGCGCTGTGATCATCGAAAGCTTTGGCGTGGGAGGTATTCCCGTGTATGACAGCGAGGCGTTTTCGGATAAGATCGCCATGCTGACCGAGCGCGGCGTCAAGGTCATTATCAAGACCCAGGTGGCACATGAGGGCAGCGACATGGAGGTGTATCGCGTGGGCTTTACCATCAAGCAGAGATTCAATCTGCTGGAGGCCTACGATATGACCACCGAGGCGGCCTTTGCCAAAACCATGTGGGCACTTGCCAACAGCGAGCACGATGCGGATTTCCGCATGCTCTTTACCACCGCGGTCGGTGCGGATAAGGTGTCTTGAATGGAGGTTACTATGTACACAAAACAGCTTTTATCTTTCATAGAAAACAGCCCCACGGCATACGGGGCGGTCGATACTGCGGCCGCTATGCTAAAGGAGCAGGGCTTTGTCCGCCTTGGCGCGCAGGATGCATGGGAGCTGACGCCCGGTCACAAGTATTACACCGTGCAGAACGGCACCTCGATCATAGCTTTTTGCATGCCCGAGGGAAAAATCAACGGAATGATGCTGGCCGCAAGCCATAGCGACAGCCCTACCTTTAAGCTCAAGGCGATCTGCGAGGCGGACGCCTGCGGCGATTACGTTAAGCTTAACACCGAGCGTTACGGCGGTATGATCCTGTCCACGTGGCTGGACAGACCCCTGTCGCTGGCGGGCAGACTTGTCGTCAAGGACGGCGAGGTGATCAGGAGTGTCAACGTGAAGGTGGATCGTGATCTGGTGCTGATCCCCAACGTGGCCATTCATCAGAACCGCAAGCACAACGACGGATATGCGTTTAACGCGCAGACCGATATGATGCCGCTTTACGGTATGGCGGATGCCAAGGGAAGCCTTATGAAGGCCGTGGCAGATGCCGCAGGCGTGGATGCCCGGAGCGTCATCGGCTCGGATCTGTACCTCTATAATCGCACCCCCGGCTGTATATGGGGCGCTGACGACGCATTTTTCTCGGCGCCGCGCATTGATAACCTGATGTGCGCCTGGGGCACGCTGATGGGCTTTATCCAATCCAAAACGGCAGAAAACACTCTGCAGGTATGGGCTTGCTTTGACAACGAGGAAACGGGTAGCCGCACCAAGCAGGGCGCGGGTGCGCTGTGGATGCGCGACACCTTAGAGCGCGTTTGCGAAGGCTGTGGCACCGATCTGCGCCGCGTACTGCCCACGTCTATGATGCTGTCTGCCGATAATGCGCATGCCAAGCATCCCAATCACCCCGAGCTCTCGGATGCACAGAATGCACCCCGCATGGGCGGCGGCGTGGTCATCAAGGCCAATGCCTCGCAGAGCTATGCGACCGACGGCGTATCCTTGGCGATCTTTTCCGAGATCTGTAAAAGGGAAGGAGTGCCCACGCAGAATTTTGCCAACCGCTCGGATGCACCCGGCGGCTCTACCTTGGGCAGTATTGCGGACACGCTTCTCCCCATGAGCACGGTGGATATCGGCATGGCACAGCTGGCCATGCACTCGTCCTACGAGACCGCCGCATGTGCCGACACAGAGCATATCGTCAACGCCTCCCGCGCATTTTTTGAGACCGCGATCGGGCTTGATGCGGACGGTAACTATACAATTTGATTGACAAAGAGCACTTGGTCTGCTATAATGAATGCAGATCAAGTGCTTTTTATGGAGGTCATTATGAAAACGTATGAGATCCGTACTTATAATAAAATGCCCGAGGATTGGTCGGACGTGCCGCGCGCGCCCATCGAGCAGTATGCATGGGGGAGCGATTACATGCCCACGGCTTACGGACAGCTCATTTTAGTGCCGTCCTTCGGCTTTGTGTTGCGCATGACCTGCAAGGAAAGGAATCCGCGCGCGATGTATGAGGAGCACAACGACCCGGTGTATACCGATTCCTGCCTGGAGTTTTTTGCCACGTGGGACAACGAGTCGGGCAGATATATCAACATGGAAATGAACGCCAGGGGCACGCTGCTGTCCTTTTGCGGTGTAGGGAGAGATAACCGCACGCCGTTGATCAATCTGAGCGGTGGCAAACTGCCCGCCGTCACGCCCTTTGCCAATGACGAGGAGTGGGGCATTATTGCAGAGATCCCGTTTGAGATTTTGGATGCGGTTTATGGTATCCGCAAGGAGAATTACGTGTCGGGATATACCTTCAAGGGCAATTTTTATAAGTGCGGCGACGAGACCGCTGTGCCTCATTACGGCTCTTGGAACCGCGTGGGCACAAAGACGCCGGATTTTCACCGCCCCGAATATTTTGGAGAGCTGGTTATTGCGGAATGAAGATCTTGGCATGTGACTACGACGGGACGCTCAACGTAGGCGGTGTCGTCAGCGAGGAAAACTTAAAAGCCATTGAAAAATGGCGCGCCGCGGGAAATCTGTTCGGCATGGTCAGCGGCAGATATCTGCGCTATCTGCGCGAGTTTATGGCCAAGGATGGCGTGCCGTACGATTTTTTGATCGGCAACAACGGTGCTGTGATTTCGGATGAAACCGGCAGAGCGAGCGAGTGCGTTGGTATTCCGTTGCATATCGTGGAGCAGCTGCTCTGCAAGATCAGAGGGTATCAGCCGCGTCATATTTCGGTGTCCTTTGGTGAGGGTAGCGTGCTTGTGACGCCCGAAAGCAAGATTTACATGCAGGATGGGGCGTTGGTGATAGACCAAGCCCGTATGATCGAGGTCACGCAGCTGCACGCCAATTTTTCGGAGGATGATAAGGCCACGCGCTTGCGAGACGACTGCCAAGCGGCGTTTGGGGACGAGGTGCAATGTATCATGCCGGGGATATACGGCATTGATTATGTCAGCGTCCACGCCGGAAAGGCGGTGGGGTTGCGCCGCTTGATGCAGCTGCGTGATCTTCACCCCGAGATTATTCTGACCGTGGGAGACGGTGACAATGACCTTGCCATGCTGACAGCCCCCGATTTTTGCGGTTATGCCATGCAGGCGTCCATGCCGGTGGTTCTGCAAAGGGTCAGCCGCAGGACCGAGAGTGTCGCTGCGTTGATTGAGAAATATTTGTGATATAAAAAGGACAGAGGTTCAAAAAACCTCTGTCCTTTTTGCAATATGTTTATCTTGCGACAAACCCGATATATTTGCCGTGCGGCAAATGCGATATGCTCTCGCGGTGCTCGAGCGCGATATGAAATTCGTTCTCGGACGAATTTCGATGAGATTTGCGGGGGCAAATCTCAATCAAAATAGCCCAGCTTGTAGAGCAGCTCTGCGCAGAGCAGGGCGCCGCCTGCCGCGCCGCGCAGGGTGTTATGTGCAAGGGCGACAAACTTGTAGTCGTAGACGGTGTCCTCGCGCAGTCTGCCAACCGTCACACCCATGCCGCCGTAAATGTCGCGGTCGAGCTTGGTCTGGGGACGGTTTTCCTCTTCCATGTAAGTAATGAACTGCGCAGGTGCGCTGGGCAGACCCAGCTCCTGAGGCTTACCGGAGAAATTCTTCCAACGCTCTAAGATAACGTCCTTCTCGGGCTTGTTCTCAAACTTGACGAACACAGCAGCCATGTGACCGTCGGTCACGGGTACGCGGATGCACTGCGAGGTGATGACGGGAGCGGTCGCCTTGACGATCTCACCGTTTTCAACCTTACCCCAGATGCGCAGGGGCTCCTGCTCGGATTTTTCTTCCTCGCCGCCGATAAAGGGAATGATGTTGTCAATCATTTCGGGCCACTCGTTGAAGGTCTTGCCCGCGCCCGAGATGGCCTGATAGGTGGTGACCACCATTTCCTTGATGCCAAAATCCGCAAGAGCGGTCAGAGCGGGGACGTAGCCCTGAATCGAGCAATTGGGCTTGGCCGCGATAAAGCCGCGCTTGGTGCCAAGTCTCTTTTTCTGCGCTTCGATGACCGCGTAGTGATCGGCGTTGACCTCGGGAATGACCATGGGCACGTCGGGGGCCCAGCGGTGCGCGCTGTTATTGGAAACGACCGGGATCTCGGCCTTGGCATACGCCTCCTCCAGCGCTTTGACCTCGTCCTTCTTCATGTTGACAGCGCAGAAAACAAACGAGACAAGTCCCTTGACTGTTTCGATGTCCTCGGAGCTGATGATGATCATGTTCTTATATTTTTCAGGCAGGGGAGTGGTCATTTTCCATCTGCCGCCCAGCGCCTGTTCATAGGTCTTGCCCGCATTGCGGGGAGACGCGACCAGCGCGGTGACTTCAAAATAAGGATGATTTTCAAGAAGGGTCAGAAATCTCTGGCCAACCATACCTGTAGCGCCAATGACGCCGACTTTACATTTTTCCATAGCGGTACTCCTGTCATGGGGATTCGATTATTAATATCATATCACACAAGTGCGCGAAGTGCAACAGTTTTTTGCAAGAAAAATTGCGAATGCTGCAAGATTGTGCAACGAGTGCGGTTATATGTCGGGGAAATTCGGGAAATTGTGCAATAAAACGAGAAAAACTTGTCAAATTCCGTGATTCTTTTGCTCCACGATCTGCGAGTAGACCTCGTTTTTGTGCACGCCGCGCTCTTTGGCGGCTGCTTTGATGGCATCCTTTTGGCTCATCCCCGCGTCCACGTGGTATTGCACGTGCTCGGGCACGGTCATATTCTGCCAGAATGCGCCCTCTGCCGTGGCACCTTCGGTCGCGCCCTCGATGACCAGCACGTATTCGCCGCGAGGCTCTTTTTGCTCGTAAAGCGCGATCGCTCCGTTCAGCGTGGTACGCACGACCTCCTCGTTGAGCTTGGTCAGCTCACGGCAAAGCGAGATGCGGCGCTCACCGCCAAATGCGGCGGCCAGATCGGATAGCGTGGTTCTGAGCTTGTGGGGGGCTTCGTGCAGGATCATGGTGCGCTTCTCGGTTTTCAGCTCGTTCAGGTGCTCGCGCCGCTCTGCCTTGTTGGTGGAAAGAAATCCCTCGAAGGTAAAGCGACCTGTGGGCAGGGCGGAGAGGGTCAGCGCGGTGATGGCGGCACAGCATCCGGGAATGCTTGTCACACTCACGCCGCGCTCGGCGCACAGCACCACAAGGTCGGCACCGGGGTCGGAGACGGCGGGGGTGCCCGCATCGGTCACGAGTGCGCAGGATTCGCCGGCTTGCAGTCTCTCTATGATCTGCTCGCCTCTCTCGCGTTTATTGTGCTCAAAATAGGAAACCATGGGCTTGGAAATGCCCAGAACAGAAAGCAGCTTTTGGGTGTTTCGGGTGTCCTCGGCGGCAATGAAATCGACCAGGGAGAGCACCTTGATCGCGCGCTCGGAAAGATCGGAAAGGTTGCCGATGGGGGTGGCAACCAGATACAGCATGCCGCCCACGATGGCGTTCTTTTCCTCGCGGTATTCGTTTGATTTGATGGAACTCATAACAAATTCCTTTCACGTGTCATAGAATGAAAGTAAAAACTTCAGGGGGTATTTATGGCGATCAAAATTTACATAGATCAGGGACATAATCCCGTCAACCCCAATGCGGGAGCAGAGGGAAACGGCTTGCGCGAGCAGGACGTGGTGTACCGCATTGGCAGGGAGCTGGCCGCTTTGCTGGAGGCCGATCCCGATTACGAGGTGCGGCTCTCCCGTCCGACAGCGCAGACGCAGCTGGGCAATTCCTTGAATTCCAGTCTGCGCGCACGGGTGCAGGATGCCAATGCCTGGGGCGCGGATTATTTTATCAGCCTGCACACCAATGCATCCGAGATCACCTCGGCGTCGGGCACAGAGGCCTACGTTTACTCACGCGAGGGGGCGGCATTTGAGCTTGCACAGCGCATTGTGGAGGGAGTCACCAACGTCACGGGGCTGCCCAACCGAGGCACGTTTGTGCGCTCGGGCCTTTACGTGCTGCGCAAGACCGCCATGCCTGCGGTGCTGGCCGAGCTTGGTTTTATCACCAATCCCGGGGACGCCGCACTCATGAATGAAAACCCGAGGCTGTTTGCACAGGGGATCTATCAGGGACTTCAGGCATATACGGGGGTTTAAGACAGCATCTTCAGCAGCTCGGCCTCGTCGATGACGGGGACGCCGAGGCTCTGCGCCTTGGTCAGCTTACTGCCCGCGGCCTCGCCTGCGACAACGTAGGATGTCTTTTTGGAGACCGAGGACGAGGTCTTGCCACCCGCGGCCACGATCAGCTTTTCGGCCTCACTGCGCCCCATGGTGGGGAGCGTGCCGGTCAGCACGAAGGTCAGCCCCGCCAGCTTGTCGCCCACGGGGGCGGCGGTGGACTTGGTCAGCACACCTGCGGCGGCCAGGCGCTCGCAGAGCTGTCTGCTCTCGGGTCGGGAGAAGTATTCAACGACGCAGTCGGCCGTGATCTGTCCGAAATCGTCCAGCGCGCAAAGCTCCTCGGCAGTGGCGTTCATGCAATCCTCCAGCGTGCCAAAGCGGCGTGCCAGTGCCGTGGCGGCTACCTGACCGATGTTGCGGATGCCCAACGCGAAAATCAATCTCTCAAGGCCTGCCGATTTAGATTTTTCAATGGCCGCGATCAGGTTTGCGGCGGATTTTTCGCCCATGCGATCAAGCGATGCGATCTGCTCGGCCCTGAGCGCGTAAAGGTCGGCGGCATCGTGGATGAGATCGGCCTCGATCAGCGCGTCCACGATCTGCGGGCCAAGACCGTCAATGTCCATGGCATCCTTGGATGCAAAATGCTCAATGCCGCGCGAGAGCTGTGCGGGGCAGGCGGGGTTGATACAGCGCACCGCCACCTCGCCCTCTGCCTGCACCACCTCGTGTCCGCAGGAGGGACAATGGGTGGGCATGTGGAAGGGGATCTGCGTGCCGTCGCGTTTTTCGGGATGGGCACACACCACCTCGGGGATGATGTCGCCGCTCTTTTGTACCGAAACCGTGTCGCCCAGCATAATGCCGCGCTCGCGGATGAAATCAATGTTGTGCAGGGTTGCGCGCGAGACCGTCGTGCCCGCAAGCTTCACGGGAGTAAGCTCGGCGGTGGGGGTCAGCACACCGGTGCGGCCGACCTGAATGGTGATCTCGTTGAGTCTTGTCTGCTTCTGCTCGGGCGGGAACTTGTAAGCCACAGCCCAGCGGGGGGTGCTGACACCCTGACCAAGCACGGATCTCTGTGCAAGGCTGTTGACCTTGACCACCACGCCGTCGATATCGTAGGGCAGATCGTCGCGCAGAGAACCGATCTTTTCAATGTGAGAAACAATCTCATCGGCCGAGTGCACCACGCAGCGCAGCTTGATCGCGGGGAATCCCAGCTCGTCAAGTCTGTCCAGCGTTTCCTTGTGTGTCTCGGGGGCGTGACCGTCGGTATACAGGTTGCCCTCCTGATAGTTGAAAATAAAAATATCCAGGGCGCGCTGTGCCGTGATCTGGGGGTCAAGCTGGCGAAGCGAGCCGGCTGCGGCATTTCTCGGGTTGGCCATCAGAGCCTTGCCCTCGGCCTCGCGCTTGGCGTTGAGACGCTCAAAAACGGCGCGCGGCATATAGACCTCGCCGCGCACGGTCAGCGTCAGCGGCTCGGGGAGTGTGAGCGGGATGGAGAAGATGGTGCGCACGTTCTGGGTGATGT
Source organism: Eubacteriales bacterium (assembly GCA_045603085.1). GTDB lineage: Bacteria > Bacillota > Clostridia > Oscillospirales > CAG-272 > SVQP01. The sequence goes on from JAZULL010000017.1 coordinate 8,057, forward strand.
CCTCACCGGTCACACCGTCGCCGCGTGTTGCACCCGTTACCAGCACGCCGTTCTCGTAGATCAGCGAGCAGGACAAGCCGTCGATCTTGGGCTCGACCGAAAATTCCGCCTCGGGCAGCTCAGCATGCACACGGCTGACAAAATCGGTCAGCTCCTCATAAGAGAAAACGTCCGAGAGCGAGTCCATGCGCACGCGGTGCGTCACCTTGCCGAATTTGTCCAAGGGTTTGCCGCCCACGCGCTGTGTGGGTGAGGCGGGGTCAAAATATTCGGGGTGAGCCTCTTCCAGCGCGAGCAGCTCGTAGTACATGCGGTCGTATTCATAATCCGAGATGACCGGGGCGTCGTCCACGTAGTAAAGCTTGGCGTGATGAGCCACCTCGCGTCTGAGCTTGGATATTCTTTCAAAAATCTCGTCGGAATGTGCCATTTCGTCCTCCGATTGTAAAAATACATACATAATTATTATACCAAAAAGATACTGCCGTGTCAACGAAAAACAAGCGCAATTTCATAAGTATGTGTCAATTTTGTCCGGTGTGCGATAAGTTTGTCCGGTGTGCGACAAGTTTGCCCGATATTGTGATAATTTTGCCGGGGGGCTTGACTCCGTGATAAAAAAATAGTATAATGAGGCTTGTATGTGATTTTAGTTCGGACTGTCAAAGGAGTGAGGAAAATGCAAAAATCGGGCGGAAATATGAGAAAATTCCGCGTGCATGGCCATGAGAAAAAGAAGGACTATACGCATGGACCGATGCTTGGCAAAATCATCCTGTTTATGATTCCCGTTATGCTCACGGGTGTGATCCAGCTGCTCTACAATGCTACCGATATTATCGTGGTGGGCAACTACGCCGACAATGCCGATGCAGCGGTCGCGGCCGTGGGTGCTTGCGGCGCACTGATCAACCTGATCGTCAATCTGTTTATGGGCCTTGCGGTGGGTGCAGGTGTGCTTGTTGCGCAAAAGATCGGTGCGGGTGACCGCGAGGGTGTGCACAAGGTGGTCCATACTGCCATTATGACCTCGTTCTTTACCGGTATTGCGGTAGGCGTTTTTGGCTTCTGCATGGCAAGACCTCTGCTGACCCTGATGGGCACAGAGGAGACCGTGCTTGCCGAAGCAGTTCCTTATATGAAAGCTTATTTCGTGGGCATTCCCGCGGCCATGGTTTATAACTATGCGGCGTCCATGCTGCGCTCCAAGGGCGACTCCAAGAACCCCTTGATCTTCCTGACGCTGTCGGGGCTGGCCAACGTGGGTCTGAATATGTTCTTTGTCCGCGTGTTCCACATGGGAGCAATTGGCGTTGGTATTGCAACTGCCGCCGCCCAGTATATTGCCATGGGTCTTGTGCTGATCCACATGACGAGATTGCAGGACGACTGCAGGCTGGAGTTTGGCAAGCTGGCGATTGACAAGAATTCGCTGAAGAAAATGCTTCGCATCGGCCTGCCCGCAGGCCTGCAGGGCACATTCTTCTCGCTGTCCAACACGCTGATCCAGAGCGCAGTCAATACCTTCCCGGTATACGTGCAGACGGGTCACACCACCGCGGGCAACATTGAAGGCTTTATTTACATGGCCATGAACTCCTGCTATCACGCCGCGCTGACCTTCGTAGGTCAGAATACCGGTGCGAAAAAATACAATCGCGTTCTGCGCGCCTGGCTGATCTGCACGGGTATCGTGATCGTGATCGGTCTTGGCATGTCGATCCCGCTTTCTTGGGAAATTACGGGAATCGGGCGTTTTCTTCTCAATTTTTACCGTCCCGGTCAAACGGCAGTACATGACGCGGGTATGGTCAGACTTTCCATCATCTGCGCATTCTATTTCCTTTGCGGCATCATGGACGTGTCCAGCGGCGTCATGCGCGGTATGGGTAAATCCTTCCTGCCTATGATGGTGTCGCTGATCGGCTCTTGCGTGCTCAGAATCCTTTGGGTCAAGCTGATCTTCCCGCTCGATCCTACCAATATTCAGCTTCTGTATTGGTCGTTCCCGTTCACTTGGGTGGTCACGGCGCTGACGCATCTGATTTGCATTTTCGTTACCTGGATCCATCGCGTCAAGAAACAGAAAAGGGAAGAAGCCGAGGAGGCCACCCTGGCGGCAGAAGAAGCCGCGGCTGTTCAAGTATAAGTATCAAACGCACCTGCTGCATCGCGGGTGCGTTTTTTTATGGACGTTGACAAAATCCTCTTTACTTTTTGCAGAATTTATGGTAAAATGTATATGGAATACAATGCTTGATTGGAGGCACTTATGCAACTGCACGAGGACAAACAGAAATTTTTAGAGATCTACAACAAGTATGTCAAGCGCGAGGGCGCGGACAAGCTGCTGGCTTTCCTTGATTCGGACGCGAGCGACTTTTTCACAGCCCCTGCCAGCACGCGCTTTCACGGCAACTACGAGGGGGGACTTTTGCGTCACAGCCTCAACGTTTACGAATGCCTGCACGACATTATGAACCGTCCCCGCATGAAGGAGGTCTACGGCATCTCCTACTCCGAGGAAAGCATTGCCATCGCGGCACTCTTGCACGACGTGTGCAAGGTCAACTTCTACAAGACCTCGTTTCGCAACGTCAAGAACGAGTTTGGCAAGTGGGAGAGTGTGCCGTATTACACCATTGAGGACAATCTGCCTTACGGACACGGTGAAAAGTCGGTTTATATCGTGTCCGGCTACATGAAGCTGACCCGCGACGAGGCGTTTGCCATCCGTTATCACATGGGATTCTCGGGCAACGAGGACCCCGGCAACGTCGGCAAGGCGCTTGAAATGTTCCCCTTGGCGTACGCACTCTGCATGGCTGACATGGAGGCCGCGTACTTCATGGAAGGCAGTCCCGAGAAAAAATAATTACTGTATATAAAAAGGAGAAACGATGATGTCTAACAAGCCTTACCCGACCCCCCATATAAACGCAAAGCCCGAGGACTTTGCCAAGACCGTGCTCATGCCCGGTGACCCCAAGAGAAGCGAATTTATCGCAAAGACCTTCCTTGAGGATGCAAAGCTGGTTAACGACGTGCGCGGTGTGCACGGCTACACCGGCACATACAAGGGCACTCCCGTGTCTGTCATGGCCAGCGGTATGGGCATGCCCTCGATCGGCATCTACTCTTACGAGCTGTTCAATTTCTTTGACGTGGACAATATCATCCGCGTCGGCTCCGCGGGCTCTATGCAACCGCACATCCACATCCGTGATATCGTGTTTGGCCAGGGTGCTTGCACCAACGGTAACTATGCCGATCAGTATCATCTGCCCGGCAATATGGCACCGATTGCGGACTATACGCTGCTCAAGACTGCGATTGCACAAGCCGAGAAGCTGGGTGCGCGCTATCACGTGGGCAATCTGCTTTCCTCGGATATTTTCTACAATGACGATCCCGCCGACGGCCTGAAGTGGGCCAAGATGGGCGTTATGGCGGTAGAAATGGAAGCCGCCGCACTGTATCTCAACGCCGCACGTGCAGGCAAGAGAGGCCTTGCACTGTGCACCATTTCGGACAGCCTTGTCACGCATGAGCTCACAACTGCCGAGGAGCGTCAGAATTCCTTTACCCAGATGATGGAGATCGCACTTGACACCGCTGTGGAGATGTCAAAATGAGCAAGCGCGTATTTCTGATCGTACTGGACAGCTTTGGCATCGGCGAGTGTCCCGACAGCGCGGCGTTTGGTGACGTTGGCGTCAACACGCTGGGGACTGTCTGCAAGACCGACGTGTTGCACGTGCCCAACATGCAGAAGCTGGGACTTGGCAATATCGACGGTGTGGAATGTCTTGACGGCGTGACCGCCCCCATCGGCTCTTATGCAAGACTGCGCGAGAAGTCGGCGGGCAAGGATACCACCATCGGACATTGGGAGCTGACGGGACTTGTATCCGAGAGCCCGTTGCCCACGTATCCCGAGGGCTTTCCCGAGGAGGTGCTCGCACCCTTCCGTGCCGCCACGGGCAGGGGAGTGCTGTGCAATAAGCCCTATTCGGGCACAGACGTCATTCGCGACTATGGCAGGGAGCACCTTGCCACGGGCGACTTGATCGTCTACACCTCTGCGGACAGCGTGTTCCAGATCGCGGCGCACCAGAGCATCGTCCCCTTAGAGCAGCTGTACGAGTACTGTGAGATTGCAAGAAGCTTGCTTGTCGGCAAGCACGGCGTTGGCCGTGTGATCGCGCGCCCCTTTGAGGGGGAATATCTGAATTTCGTCCGTTCAAGCGGCAGACACGACTATTCTCTCGTGCCGCCCAAGGCGACGCTGCTGGATCGCATGAAGGATGCGGGCTATGACGTGCTGGCTGTCGGCAAGATCAAGGATATTTTTGCAGGCAGCGGCGTGACCGAGTCGTTCTATACGCCGGGTAACAAGGCCGGTATGGAAATGACCGCAAAGCTGCAGGGCAGAGATTTCAACGGCCTTTGCTTTGTCAATCTGGTGGATTTTGATATGGTGTACGGACACCGCCGCGACAGAGACGGTTATGCAAAGGCGCTGAGTGAATTCGACGCTTTCTTAGGTGAGTTCTTGCCGGGGATGCGCGAGGACGATCTTCTGATGATCACGGCCGACCACGGCTGTGACCCCGGCTATACCAGAACGACCGACCATACCAGAGAATACGTGCCGCTGCTGATCTACTGCAAGGACATGGAGAGCCGCGATTATGGCACGGTGCTTGGCTTTGACGCCGTGGCTGCCACGATTGCTGCCGAGTTTGGCATTGCGGGCGTTGGCGGACAGGTATTAGGAGGTTAATATGGCACCCGAAAAGCTGATAGAAATGGCAATCAAGGCAAGAGAATCGGCCTACGCCCCATATTCGGGCTACCGCGTGGGCGCGGCGTTGCTTGGCAAATCGGGCAAGGTATATCTTGGCTGCAATATTGAAAATGCATCCTATACCCCCACCGTCTGTGCCGAGCGCGTGGCCGTGTTCAAGGCGGTCAGCGAGGGCGAGAAGGAATTTGAGGCAATCGCTGTCTGCGGTGGCAATCAAAAGGAGATCCAGGGCAGCTTTCCACCCTGCGGCGTGTGCCGCCAGGTGCTGCGCGAATTCTGTAATCCGGATGATTTTAAGGTCTATCTGATCGGTGCGGGCGGTGCTTACAAAACGGTAACGCTTGGCGAGCTGCTGCCTTACGGCTTCGGACCGGATTTTTTGAACTGAATATTCCCAACGTAGGGGCGGCCATTGGCCGTCCGCTCAAGCTATGCAAGCGGCGGACGTGCGATGCGCGCCCCTATTGTGCTTTTTGCACCCGTTCATGCATGGATAGTGATTTCGGTATCGAAATTATTTCAATAATAAAAAAACATGCAAAAATCTTGAAGGTTTGTCGACATATATGTATGAAGGCGCTTTCGAATTCTTACAAAGGAGGGAAATATGGGCAGGCACGACAGAGGACAAATAGCTGTGGTTTCCGACGAGCAGATCGTTGCGCTGTACTGGGAAAGAAATGAAACGGCAATCAAGCTGACTGCCGATAAATACGAGCAGCTTCTTTTTCGCATTGCCTATAATATTTTGCATGATGATCCGGATTGCAAAGAATGCCTCAACGACACGTATCTTGGTATATGGAATGCTATTCCGCCAAGTCGGCCAAGTGTGTTTGCTGCATTCATTACACGTATCATGAGGAATATTGCAATTGATAAGTACAAGGAAAAGACCAGAAGAAAACGTGTGCCGTCTGCAATGACTGTGTCGTTGGAAGAAATACAGGACACGCTTGCATTTCGGGACGCATCGGAGGCAGAACGTGTCTCCGGGGAGCTGGCAAAGTTGATTAACGACTATTTGCGGAATCTGTCTGAGCGACAGCGGTTTATCTTTATCGGCCGTTTTTACATGGGCGATAGCTTTGAACAGATTGCAGGCGAGCTGCATATACATCCCTCCACAGTTTACCGAGAAACGGAAAAGATCAAGCGCGGCTTGAAGAATTATCTGGAAAGGAACGGTGTATATGTCTGAACAGCTTTTGATTTTGGATGCGATCGGCCAAATTGACGATGCATATTTGGAACAGTATTTTGTAATGAAGCACATACTTGCGAAAAAGCACAGAAGCCGCGTGCTTGTGCGCAGATGGATTGCTTTGTGTGCTGCTTGCCTTTCGGTGGTAGTGCTTGTGGCGTTTGCAGGTGCAGCCTTGAGGGGATATTTTGATCCGCCCGTGTATCTGGAAAACGGTAAGATTGATATCTCGTCCTTGCCCGGGGCGCAGGTGGTGCAGACGAAAGGGGAGCTGATTCACAATGTGCACAGCGAGAATGGGGATATTTTTGACCGTGATGGGTTGAGTAAATGGCTTAAGGACGATAACACAACAGTGGCATACGGTACCGCACGGAATATTCAAACAATAAAATTGAATGATATTATGGGCCGCGTGTGGTATATTACTACCTTTGAGATCGAAGTGATTGAAGGCTTTAACAACTGTGAAGCCGGACAGATCCTTGCTGTTACGTCGGTTAGCTGTCAGGTTTGGGGAGAGCCGGAGTTTATTAGCAGTCTGTTTAGCCGTATTGAGATAGATCACATGGCAACCGGTTTGTTTGCACTCAGGAATGCGGACGACAGCTTGCAAGTTGGTCTTCGGGAGTATGATCTGATTGGCTTTGCAGATTATTATGCGATCAGTCAGTTCGAATGTGACGGTCAAAACGTCAAATATTTTGGTATAACCTACGATCTTGATGATTTGGGGTTGAGAGAAAATTGATAAATAGCCTCACGGGAGTCGAACCTCTGGCCACACGGTGCGGTTTTGCGAAACATCTGCATGATTGAGTATGAAAAATGATAATTCTCATTGACTTTACAGGCTGTCTGTAGTATAATTATCTTGGATGTTTATATACACCTATCAAATGGTGCGGAGGATATAGAAGTGCTTGAGAAATTGAACCTGAATCTGAGCCGTGACATCGGCATTGACCTGGGTACGTGCAGCGTGCTGGTCCACGTCGACGGTAAGGGCATCGTGCTCAATGAGCCCAGCGTGGTCGCTATGGATACTACTACCGACAAGGTGGTCAAGGTGGGCAAGGAGGCTCTGGCCATGATCGGCAGAACGCCCGATCATATCACCACCATGCGCCCCTTGAAGGATGGCGTCATCAGCCAGTATGACGTGACCTTGCACATGCTGCAATATTTTATCCGCCGCGCTTGCGGTAAGACCCTGCTTCGTCCCCGCGTTATGATCGGTGTGCCCACCGGCATTACCGAGGTGGAGGAAAGAGCGGTGCTGGATGCCGCCGCCGAGGCGGGCGCGCGCAAGACCTTCCTTGTCGAGGAGCCCAAGGCCGCGCTGCTTGGTGCAGGGGTGGACATCAATTCTCCCATTGGAAATATGATCGTGGACGTCGGCGGCGGCACGACCGATATCGCGGTGGTCGCAATGGGCGGCATCGTGGTGTCCGAGTCGGTCAAGATCGCAGGCGATAAATTTGACGAGGCCATCATGCAGTACGTGCGCCGTCAGTATAACCTTCTGATCGGTGAGAGAACCGCCGAGGCCATCAAGATCCAGATCGGCGCTGTGTACGATCACGGCGAGGCCAAGACCATTCAGGTCAAGGGTCGCGACCTTGGCACGGGCATGCCGCGTGTCATCACGCTGTCCTCCAAGGAAATGATGGAGGCCATGATCGAGCCCGTGACAGCAATTCTTGATGCCGTTTGTGCCATCATCGAGCGCACCCCGCCCGATCTGCTTGGCGATATTCTCAAGAACGGCATTCACATGGCCGGCGGCGGGAGCCTGCTTTACGGTCTGGATAAGCTGATCACCCGCGTGACCGGCATCAAGACGACAGTCGCCAAGAATCCCATTTCCTGCGTGGCGGTGGGTACGGGTAAGTATCTCTCCGAGATCAGCCGGTTCCACGACGTGGTCGGCGGCCTGACCCGCGATAAGGACACCAAGCCGGGAAATAGCGACAAAAAATAACCCAAGGAAGGGAATTTGACATGGAATATATTGTCAAGGGCTATCAGCCCGAGAAGCTTTTTGAGTATTTTGAGCAGATCTGCGCCATTCCGCACGGCTCGGGCAACGAGGCCGCCATTGCGCAGTTTTTGGTAGATTTCGCCGCAGAGAGAGGCCTTGCGTGCCATCGCGACGCGGTCAATAACGTCTTTATCAAGGCCCCCGCAACCCCCGGGCTTGAGGACCGTCCCGCAATTCTTTTGCAGGGACATACCGACATGGTGTGCGAGAAGAACAGCGACACCGTGCACGATTTTGCCCGCGACGGCCTGAAGCTGTTCGTGGAGAACGGCTGGCTGGGTGCGAAGGGAACCACGCTGGGCGGTGACGACGGCATTGCGGTTGCCATGATGATGGCGATCCTTGACGGTCAGACCCCTCATCCCGCTGTGGAATGTCTGTTCACGGTGGAGGAAGAGGTAGGCCTGCTTGGTGCGGAGAGCTTTGACTATTCGCTGGTCAGTGCGACCCGCATGATCAATATGGACAGCGAGGACGAGGCCTGTGTGACCGCAGGCTGTGCGGGCGGACTGCGCACCGATCTGACCCTTCCCGTGGCATACGAGGACGCCTGCGGCATGGGTGTGATGATCAAGCTGGGCGGCCTTGCAGGCGGACACTCGGGCGCGGACGTGCATCGCGGGCGCGCCAACGCCAACAAGCTCATGGGCAGAATCCTGCTTGCGCTGGGCACGCTGTTTGATTACAGACTTTGCTATATTGAGGGCGGCAGTAAGGATAACGCCATTCCGCGCGAGTGCGTCGCGCTGGTTTGCGGCAAGAATCTGATGATGATGCCTGCCGCGGTTGCCAAGCTGACCAATGATATCAAGGCTGAGCTTTGCGCCGAGGATGCAGGATTTTATATGCAATGCAAAACCGTGGCCGCTCCCGATCAGTGTCTTGACAAAAACAGCACCGCGCGCGTCGTCGGCGCGATCGGTACCGTGGCTGTCGGCGTGCTGGCCATGAGCAACGATATCCCCGGGCTTGTGGAATATTCCCGCAATCTGGGTATCATCCGCACCGAGCAGGGCGAGGTGCATCTGACCCTCTCCACCCGCTCTGCGCTGGAGAGCCAGCTGGATGCCTCGATCAACGATCTCGATGCACTTGCCACGCTGTGCGGCGGCAGTGCAAGACATCACTCCCGCTATCCCGGCTGGAGCTATGCCAAGGAGTCTCCCATCAGAGACAAATATCTGCAGGCATACGCAAAGCTGTTTGGCAAGACCCCCGAGGTCAGCGTCATTCATGCGGGACTTGAATGCGGTATTATCCGCTCCAGACTTCCCGAGATGGATATGATCTCGGTCGGTCCTAACATGCGTAACATTCATTCTCCCGATGAAAGACTGGACCTTGCCTCCTGCGAGCGCTTCTGGCGGGTCATCGCGGCAATTCTGGCTGAATAAAAATATAGCTTGGGAGGCAAAGTATGAGCAAGCTCAGGATCGGAGTATTTGGCGGCGCACGCGGAAACGTCATGATTCAGGTGCTGTTGCACCATCCCGATGCCACCTTGGTGGCGGTTTGCGACAAGTATGAACCGCTTTTGGAAAACGTCAAAAGAAATGCCGAGGCCGCAGGCCTTGACGTGGCGTGCTATACAAGCTTTGACGAGTTTATTGAGCATGATATGGATGCCGTGGTGCTGGCAAACTATGCCACCCAGCATGCACCCTTTGCCATTCGCTGTATGAATGCGGGCATGCACGTGCTCTCCGAGGTGTTGCCGTGCGAGAGCATGGCGCAGGCGGTTGAGCTGATCGAAACCGTGGAGAGAACGGGCAAGGTCTACGCGTATGCCGAGAACTATTGCTATATGGATACCACGTTTGAGATGTGGCGTCGCTACAAGAACGGAGATATCGGCGAGATCCATTATGCCGATTGCAACTATATCCATGATTGCTCGGCCTGCTGGGCAAGCATTACCTACGGCGAGCGCGATCATTGGAGAAATCAGCTGTATCCCACCTTCTATTGCACCCATTCATTAGGGCCTATCATGACCATCACAGGTCGCAGACCCGTGCGTGTGGTCGGCTTTGAAAACCCGCCTATCGAGGATTTCTATAACCTTGGTCACGCGGGCGGACATGCGGGCGGCATTGAGATGGTGGTGCTGGACAACGGCGCAAACGTGCGATCCATTCACGGCCCCTTGAAGCGCGAGCCCGCGTTTACAAGATACGAGGTGTACGGCGCAAAGGGAGCTTTGCAGACCACCGAAAACGGTCAGGTGCGCTGTTATATCGAGGGCGAGCAGATGGGCGCGGGAGACGCCGAGCAGTATTCGCCGCAAAAGTTTGTTGCGCAGGACGCGGCGGGCGCGGGCCCGCAGAGCCATGGCGGCAGTGATTTCTATCCCACGCATTGCTTCATCCAGAAGATTCTGGGCAGACCTGACGGCGAGTGGTGCATTGACGTGTATCAGGCTGTGGATATGGGCATCTGCGGCATTCTTGCTTACCGTTCCATTCTGAACGGCAACATGCCCGTGGACGTGCCGAATTTGCGCAATCCCGAGGAGCGTGACGCCTACCGCAACGATCACGCCTGCACCAGCCCCGACGAGGCAGGGGATCAGCTGCTCCCCGTATCGTCCTATCCCTTGCGCTCTCTGCCCGACGAGGTGTTCGAGCGCATGAGAGCCAAGTGGCTTGGATAGCGTGTATATACTTATATGATTTTATGGCCGCGATCAGCTCTGCTCGCGGCCATTGGTATTTTGCACAAAAAACTCGTTGGCGGATGGATTGCTCTTGACAGAAGGGAAAAAGTGGTGTACAATGAAATTACATGATGGGCGAGGTATGCCCTCTTGACACAACACGGAGGTATATCAATATGAAAAAGATTCTTTGCATGTTGCTTGCCGCTCTGTTTCTCGTAGCCATGTTGGCCGCTTGTGCCAATAAAAACGGCGGTGAACAGGAAACCCAGCCCGGGCAACAGGAGCAGGAAACGGGCGACCCCAACTACACCGATGAGGTTCCCGAACTGAATTTTGGTGGCCAGCCCATCACAATTCTCTCCAGAGATAAACTGGGTGTAAACGACGAGTTTTTTGCCGAGTCCAGCCAGGACACACAGAGTGACGTTGTTGCCAATGCTGTGTACGGCAGAAATCTGGACATCGAAAACAGACTTGGCGTATCGTTGGAGATGCTGCTGGAGGAAGACCCCACCTCCAAGCACGGCAATGCCGTCAAGAGCGGCACGACCGACTATCAGATCGTTGCGGATTCCACCTATCTGGCCATTCAGGCCGTGCTTCGCGGTGAATTTCTCAACCTGCGCGACGTGCAGTACATTGACCTTGACAAGTATTACTGGACGCAGGGCTACAACGATATCGTATCCTTTGGCGAGCAGAATAAGCAGTATCTGGCATCGGGCGCGATTGCAATCTCGATGTTCCGCTACATGTTCGTAACCGTTTACAACAGAGACGTGTTTGAGGACGTTGGAACGACCGACCTTTACGAGGTTGTCAAGAACAACGAGTGGACGCTGGATTATCAGTATAAGCTGATTGCCGACAGATATATGGACGTTGGTGAGACCGCCAACAAGAAGGACGAAAAGGACATGTACGGTCTGATCACCGGTGACACCGTCAGCGTTGACCCGTACTGTGTTGCAGCCAATATTCAGCTGGTCAAAAAGAACGATGACGGTGAGTGGTTCTACAATGCCGAGGAGTTTGAAAAGACCGTGGATCTGTGTGAAAAGGTGCAGGCGCTGTACAACGATGCATCTACCTACGTATTCAAGACCGCTACCTATGACGATACCGGTAAGACCGATATCGTGCAGGCATTCTCTCACGGCAAGAGCATGATGGCAACCGTGCAGGTATTCGCGCTGGAAACCAACGTTGGTGACCTCTCCGCGTTTGACTACGGTATCGCTCCCATGCCCAAGTTTGACGAAAAGCAGGAGAGCTACGGCACTTACGTTCAGGACCAGGTTACCGGCGTGGGCATCAGCAGCACGCTGTCCGATGAAGAGCAGATCACTATGATGGGTGCAGTGCTTGAATGCATGGCCTCCAACAGCTATCACTCCGTTGTGGATGCATACTATTCCACCGCGCTGTCCTACAAGTATCTGCAGAACCCCGAGTCCAAGGAAATGCTCGATCTGATCTACGACTCCCTGACCTTTGACTTTGTTGGCGCTTGCTCCAACATCATTCAGAACAACGGCGGCCAGTCCATCCGTGACCAGCTCCGTCCTCTGTTCTCGGGCAAGTCCACCAAGCTGGGCTCCACACTGTCCAAGTGGCAGAAGGGTACCGATAAGGCTCTGGTCAAGATCAACGACTTCCTGACCGATCTTGAGTATTGATTTTCAGATAAAAATAAGAGTTGGCATCAGCCAACTCTTATTTTTTTGCTCTTTACTGATTTCTGCCCGAAGCAGCAGTAAGCTTGGCGATGTGCTTGATCACGGACGACTTGTCGTAATTCTTGGCAAGACGCCAAGCCCAGTTGTCGCCCAGCGTTCCGGGGGTGTTGATGCGCGCGAGGTCGTCAAGTCCCAGATAGTCCTGCATGGGAATGATGCAGTAGTCTGCACAGCTGTCCATGGCAAAGCGGATCAGGCGGTCAAGATCCGAAGCACCTCTGTAAAGCGGAACGTTGCGCTCAAATCTGACGCGTTGGTCATAGTTGCGGTCATTCAGCCAGCCGAGTGTGGTGCGGTTATCGTGTGTGCCGGTGTAAACGACGCTGTTTTCCACGTAATTCTTGGGCAGGTATTCGCTGTCCTCGCCGTCAAATGCAAACTGCAGCACCTTCATGCCGGGGTAGCCGACCTTCTTCAGCATGGTGTAAACCTTGGCATCCAGATCGCCCAGATCCTCGGCGATCAGCGGCATTCTGCCACCGAATTTCTTTTCCAGCTCGGCAAACATGGCAGCACCGGGGCCGTTTTTCCACTTGCCGTTGATGGCGGTCTCCTCGCCTGCGGGGATCGACCAGTAGTTGCAAAATCCGCGGAAATGGTCGATGCGCACGATGTCAAAGAGCGAGAATGCCACGCGCAGTCGCTGATACCACCAGTTGTAGTTGTCCTGCTTCATGGCCTTCCAGTCGTAAAGGGGATTGCCCCAGAGCTGACCGGTAGCGGAGAAGTAATCCGGAGGAACTCCGGCAACCGTTTTGGTCATGCCCTTGGCGTTCAGACAGAACATGGTGGGATTGGCCCAGACGTCCGCGCTGTCGTCGGCAACGTAAATGGGCATGTCACCCACAAGGGCGATACCCTGAGATTTCGCGTAATCGTGCATGCGCTCCCACTGTGCAAAGAAGGTGTACTGCAAGAACTTCCAGAAGCCGCATTCCTGCTCGTCAATGACCTTGTCGGCGGGCAGGGTGTCCTTGCGGCGATCTGCCAAGGCCCAGGTGTTGCGTCCTTGAAAATCATAAGTGCCCTTGATGGTCATAAAGGTGGCGTAATCGTCCAGCCAGAAGGCGTTGCTTTGACAGAAAGCGTCGTAGTCGGGATAATTCTTGGGATCAAAACGGGAATATGCCAGACGGAGCAGGGGGTAGCGCGCATAGTAAACGTGTGCGTAGTCCACGTGCTCGGTGGTGGGCGGCTGATCCTTGACCTCCTTTTTGGTCAAAAGGCCCTCTTCGATCAGCGTGTCGATATCAATAAAATAGGGGTTGCCCGCAAAGGCAGAGGGAGATTGATAGGGGGAGTCGCCATAGCTTGTCTGGTGAATGGGGAGCAGCTGCCAGATAACCTGGTTGCTCGCTTTGAGGAAATCAATAAAACGGTAAGCCTCCTTACCCATGGTGCCAATGCCATAGGGAGAGGGGAGAGAGGAGAGCGGGAGAAGAATACCAGCCTTTTTCATGTAAGCCTCCGTAAAAATGTGTATATGGTATGGTTATATTATAGCATACAAAAAGCGGTTTTGTAAAGGCGAATATTGACTTTTTTCGAAAATAGTGTTACACTAAGATAATGAGTAATTTCGGAGGAATGACATGTTATCTGAGATCTACAGTGCAGGACTTTACGGTATAGACGGCTTTATCGTCACAGTAGAGACCAACGGCCTGCCCCAAATGGATAAATTTGAACTGGTAGGCTTGCCGGATATGGCGGTCAAGGAGGCCAAGGAGCGCGTGAGCACTGCGTGCGAAAACAGCGGTTACCGTTTTCCTCCCATGTCGTATATTGTCAATCTCGCACCTGCCGACCGCAAAAAGGAGGGCTCGCAGTATGATGCCGCCATCCTGACCGGTATTTTGCGCTGTGCGGGCATCATCCGCCGCGATACCGATATGCGCTCCAAGTGCATTGTGGGTGAGCTTTCGCTCTCGGGGGCTTGGAGAAGCGTGCGCGGCGTGCTGAGCATGTGCGTAGCGGCCAGAGATGCGGGCTTTACCGAGTTTTACGTGCCGGTACAGAATGCCAAGGAGGCTGCGGCTGTGCACGGTATTACGGTGTACGGCGTGCGCAATATGCGTGAGCTTGTGGATCATCTCAACGGCACGACCAAGCTGAAGCCCACACTGCCCGACGACCACGCCTTCATGGATGCGGGTCTTGACTACGGCATTGATTTTTCGGACGTCAAGGGGCAGGCACTTGCCAAGCGCGCTATGGAAATTGCCGCTGCGGGCGGACATAATATTCTGCTCATCGGTCCTCCCGGCACGGGTAAATCCATGCTGGCAAAGCGACTTGCCACCATTCTGCCGCCCCTGACCTTTGAGGAGGCAATCGAGACCACCAAGGTGCATTCGGTCACGGGTACGTTGCCCGACGGCACGTCGCTCTTATCCACAAGGCCCTTCCGCGCGCCGCACCACACCATGTCAGCGGTTGCACTCGTGGGCGGCGGTGCCAATCCGCGCCCGGGTGAGATCTCGCTGGCTAATCACGGCGTGCTGTTTTTGGACGAGTTTCCCGAATTTCCCAAGCAGGTCACCGACGCTTTGCGTCAGCCGCTTGAGGATCGCCGCGTGACTATCTCGCGCGCCAGCGGACGCGTGACCTTCCCATGCTCGTTTATGCTGGTGGGTGCGATGAACCCCTGCCGTTGCGGCTATTTCGGACACCCCACCAGACCCTGCACCTGTAAGGCGGGGGACGTGCAACGTTACATTTCCCGCATCAGCGGTCCGATGCTGGACAGAATGGACATTCAGATCGAGCTGCCCTCGCTCTCTTATGACGAGTTGGCCACCGACAATACCGCCACCGAGACCTCGGCAACCGTGCGCGAGCGCGTGATCGCGGCGCGCGAGTTTGGCAAGAAGCGTATGCAGGGCGATAAGGTAACGTGCAATGCCGAGCTGGATGCGGCGGGCATTCGCAAATACTGTAAGACCGACGAGGGAGCGGGACAGCTGCTTCGTATGGCTTACGATACGATGGGGCTTTCGGCAAGAGGCTATGACCGCGTCATGCGCGTTGCGCGCACCATTGCCGACCTGGACGGCAGCGAGATCATCCGCGACGTGCATATCGCGGAGGCCATTCAGCTCAGAAGCTTAGATAAGAAATATTGGTCTTAATTATTTCGGTCATCATTTTTACGGAGGCTTATTTTGACTAACCTGCTTTGCAAAATCTTTATCAAAAATCCCGATGATATCAAGGACGTCCGCGTCCGCTCGGCGTACGGCACCATGGTCAGCTTGGTGTGCATCGTGCTAAATCTGCTGGTTGCGGCGGGCAAGATCGCGGTGGGATATCTGTTCGCGGCTATCTCGATCATGGCGGACGGTATGAACAATCTGTCCGATGCGGGCTCTTCGCTGGTCTCGCTGATCAGCTTCCGCATGGCCGCCAAGCCTGCGGACAGGGAACACCCCTTCGGGCACGCCAGAATTGAATACGTGGCGTCTCTTTTGGTGTCGGTCATCATCATTCTCGTCGGCTGGACGCTGTTTACCGACTCGATCGGTACGCTGACCGATCTGCTGAACGCCACCGAGCCGACCCAAGTCCAAAGCGCAGGCTGGCTGACTTATACCGTGCTGGGTGTTTCGATCGCGGTCAAGCTGTGGATGTATTTCTTTAACCGCAAGATCGGAAAACGCATCGATTCCTCGGTCATGAGGGCCACCGCTACCGACTGTCTGTCCGATGCGGGGGCTACGCTCGGCGTTCTTGCCGCGCAGATCGCCGCCTTCTATCTCGGTCTGCCCTGGCTGGACAGCGCGGTGGGTATTGCCATCTCGGTGCTGATCATTATCGCAGGCATCAGGGTGCTGGGCGAGACCAAGAATTCCATTTTGGGTGAAGCACCCGACGGGGAGATCGTGGACGGCATCAAGGCACTTGTAAACGAATACCCCGAGGCGCTGGGTATTCACGATATGATGGTGCACAGCTACGGCCCGGGTCACCACATCGCGTCCTTGCACGTCGAGGTGGACGGCAGTGCCGACGTGTTCCACACGCACGACGTCATTGATAATATCGAAAAAAGGCTGTATACCGAGCTTGGTATCATCGCCACCATCCACATGGACCCCATCATGACCAATGACGAGACGGTCAACGCGCTGCGACAGATGACCGAGTCCCTGCTGACAGGGATCGATCAAAGCCTGCACATGCACGATTTCCGCGTGGTGCAGGGGCCCTCGCATACCAATCTGATCTTTGATATCGAGGCTCCGTTTGAATGTAAGCTGACTGACGGCGAGATCAAGGATGCCGTAACTGCCGCGCTGGCACAGAAAACGGATGCCACCTATTATGCTGTGGTCACGGTGGACAGACAGTAGGATGACAAGAATAATCCAATTCGGTTTGAATTGCTGAGTTTGCATAACTGTAAAATATTCTTGCAGAATACGACATGAATTGCACATAAATTCTGTAAGAAATGAAAGTTTACAAATAAAATATTGCAAAACCTATTGCAAAAAGCAGGGAAGTATGGTATACTATCCCTGCTTTATCTTTTAATTTCACGAAAGGGGTGTATTCGATGCCCTATATCAATCCCGACAACCAAACGAAAATTCAATCCGAGATGAACGAGCTGCTGGAAGGCTCTCGCTCTGCATATAAGATTCCCAAGGAAGCCTTTGATAACTATCGCGTCAAGCGCGGCTTGCGTGAGGTGGACGGCACGGGTGTGACCGCCGGCGTTACCAAGATCGGTAATGCTCACGGTTACGTGGTCAACGAGGGTGAAAAGGAGGCCGCTGAGGGTGTGCTTCGTTACCGTGGCTACGACGTCAACGATCTGATCACGCACTTCACAAACGAGGGGCGCTTTGGCTTTGAGGAGTGTATTTTCCTCTTGTTTTTCGGACATCTGCCCACAGATGCCGAGCTTGCGGAATTCAACGACGTCATTTCGGCTTACCGCCGTCTGCCGCCGCGCTTTACCGAGGATATTTTGCTCAAGGCGCCCAGCCCCTCAATCATGAACAAGATGGCCACCGCGGTGCTGTCGCTGTACGCCTACGACCCCAATCCCGATGAAACGACACTTGACAACATGATGCGCCAGAGCATGGAGATCACGGCAAGATTGCCCGTGATCGCGGCACAGTCCTACGCCGTGTACCGCAGCGCGTTCCATGATGAAAGCCTGAATATTCATAACCCAGTGGACGGCCTTTCCACCGCAGAGAACTTTTTGCGTGTGCTGCGTCCCGACTCGTCCTATACCGAAAAGGAAGCAAGACTGTTGGACGTCGCCCTGGTCGTGCATGCCGAGCATGGTGGCGGTAACTGCTCCACCTTTGCCACGCGCGTGCTGTCCTCGTCTGGCACAGACACCTATTCTGCCATTGCAGGCGGCATCGGTGCGCTCAAGGGCCCCCGTCACGGCGGCGCCAATATCAAGGTACAGGGCATGTTCGATTGCATCAAGGAAACCGTGGCCGATCCCTGGGACGACGCGCAGCTGACCGATTTTCTGGTCAAAGCGCTCAAGGGCGAGGTATATGATAAGTCCGGCCTGATTTACGGTATGGGACACGCGGTGTATACGCTGTCCGACCCCAGAGCCGTTATTCTCAAGCGCTATGCCAAGGAGCTGGCGTATGAAAAGGGCTACGGCAAGGATTTCGAGCTGCTGGAAAAGGTGGAAAAACTGACCCCCGGCATCTTTTGCGAGTTCAAGGGCGTGGAGCGTCCGATGTGCGCAAACCTGGATATGTATTCGGGTCTTGTATATCGCATGCTGGATATTCCGGTGGAAATGTATACCCCTCTGTTTGCCATCGCCCGTGCCTCGGGCTGGTGCGCGCACAGAATGGAGGAGTACATCACCGCCAACAAGATCATCCGTCCCGCCTACCGCTGCATCTCCAAGAGCAAGGAATATATCCCCATGGAGAACAGATAACGAAATTACAGACCATCTTGGCGTGATACTCTTGAACGGGGGCATCATGCCGAGTGGGTCTGTAATTTTTTTATTTATTTAGGTTTTTGCCATAAGGGAACCTCTAAAAATTCCCCATCTATTGCAAAAGCCAACAAAATATGATATAATATAGGCATAATAAGGAAAGCAAGTCTGAAAGATGAAACTTGAAGCAGGAATGCGATTCGCCGCTCTGATTTCATTTTTTCGCCGTTGAATCGCAAAATTTAATGCTGAGAACTAATTTTTAGAGGTTCCCATAATGCTGAGGAGGCTTCTGGATATGAGGATACAAAACGAAAGCATAATTGTCAGACGATTATGGGCTCTAATCATAGATGGCGTTTTGGCATGCATCCTTTCATTGGTTTTGACTATGTTTACTGATTACATGAATCCTATTCGTATCATTCTTCCCATGTTGCTTTTGTTGTTACGAGATGCATACAAGCAAAGCCCCGGAAAAACGTTCATGAAGCTCAGAGTTGTGGACGTTGCATCCATGCAAAGAGCCAAGTTGAAATACAGAATTCTTCGTCAAATATCTTTGCCATTTGCACTGATCGAAATCGTTGTGTGCCTATTTACGCACGGAGTGCGATTTACCGATTTTTGGTGCGGCACCAAAGTGGTTTCTGCAACGGACTCGCTCTACTTAAAATAGCCTTATAAATTGGCCATGTAACAAGGGACGGTTAGCGTAAAAACCGGCCTCGCAGAATGACAAGATTGCGCCAAAACAAAGCCCACGCTTGATTGGGCAAACCAATCGTCTTTATCCCACCCCCGCCGCTTTGCGGCGGGGGATTCTTTCGTGCAAAAAGTGTATTCGATCAATATTTACACTTTTGCTTTGCAATTTAGTATAATTTTGGTAATTTCTCTATTGATTATCTTGACAAACTATGTTATAATGATATGATTGTGTAATTATCGTCTCCTGCGCTGAAGGGAGACTTGGATATATGGAGGAATGGTTTTGAGAAACACCATGAAGCTGCGCTCGGGTGCCGTCATCCGCGAGGTGACGCGCAAGGAAGCCGACGCAAAAAATTATTTGACGCGCAACGTGCTGACCCAGATGCATCTGATGCCTGCGGGTGACCCCTGCGCGTACGAGCAGAACGAGGACGGTAGTATCATCTACTATTTCAACCCCGATCAGGTGGTTGAAGCACCCCCGGAGCTGTGGTATTATCCCACGGCCAAGACCGATCCCATGACGCTGGAAAGCGGCACTGTGATCGAGCGTATGAGCATCAAGCGCGCCGCAACCTACGGCTATTACACCAAGGAGCGCCTTTTCCAGATGCACTATGAGGTCATCGAGGAGCCGGTTGCATACACCATTCGCAACGACAAATCCATCATGTACTTCTATGACAAAAAGACAGCTGTGCGTCTGCCGCTCAATTGCGTCAAGTGCGGCAAGGACATCCGCTACAAGAGAAAGCTGTGTGTGGCTTGCTACGAAGAGGAAATGGCTGTGCGCCGCGCCGAGGGCGACGCTCACAGAAACGCTTCTTACGGCTACAGCCGCGACCGTGTGCTGTTCTTTGACCTGGAGCTGACGGGCGTGTACGATCACGACGAGATCATTTCCATCTCGATCACCAATGCCTTGGGCGAGGTGATCATGGATACCTTGGTCAAGCCCATCCGTAACAAAAAGTGGAAGAGAACCGAGAAGATCCACGGCATTACCCCCGAAATGGTGCAGGACGCCCCCACCTTAGAGGAGCTGACCCCTCGCATCAAGGAGATCTTTGCCGCGTGTGATAATCTGATCGCTTACGGTGTTTCCACCGACTACAGCCACATCAAGTATATCTACGAAACCGCCGCAGAGCGCGAGGCTTTGCACGACAAGACCCGTTGCTGTGCCAACGAGTTTGTCAGATACATTCACGAGCACCGTCCCGACGTGGTACACGCGTCGCTGGTAGACGCCATGGAGACCATGGGCATTGCCTGGGACGGCATCCCCCACACCTCGATTGCCGACACCATCGCGTGTCAGAAGGTCTGGGACGCGCTGTTCCCCCACTATTACCAAGGAGAATGAGGAAGGTATAAAACAATGTTCGATAAGTTTTTTGGACTTGACAACCCCAAGCGTGCCGATGAAGGTACGGCACTTCTGATCTCGGTGTACGACAACGTGGAGCTGTCCATGGTGCGCAGTCTGCTGGATGCAGAGCAGATCCCTTATCTGATCAGAGAGCGCGGAAGCGGCAGTGCCGTCAAGATCGTGACAGGTCTTTCCTCGTTTGGCTCGGACGTTTACGTCCCGGAATCCGCACTTGAGGCCGCAACCGCCGCCATTGCAACTATGCTTGGCCAAGAGGTTGAATTCGTCGAGGACGATCAAGAGGAGTAAGAAATGAAGGAAGTATTGCTGTGTAAATACGGCGAGATCGTGCTCAAGGGCGCCAATAAGCGTTATTTTGAGGACATGCTGTGCCGTGAGTTGCGCCGCCGTGCCGCCAACTACGGCGATTTTGACATCTACCGCGCGCAGAGCACCATTTATATTGAGCCCAAGGATGAATTCTGCGACATGGACGGCATGTTTGAGTCGGCAAGAAAGTCCTTTGGTATTGTGGCAATCGGCAGAGCGGCCGTTTGCGAGAAGAATATGGAAAGCATCGCCGCAACCGCGCGCGAGTATATTCCGCAGTTTTTGGCCGGTAAGCGCACCTTCAAGGTAGAGGGCAAGCGCTCGGACAAGAATTTCTGCAAAAACTCCATGGAGATCGCCATGGAGATCGGTGGCGTGCTGCTGTCCTGCTGTCAGCCCATCCGCGTGGACGTGCATAATCCCGAGATCATAGTCAAGGTCGAGGTGCGCGAGTATGCCGCTTACGTGCATGCAGGTCAGTTCAAGGGTGCGGGCGGCATGCCCGTAGGCTCCAACGGCACGGGACTGCTGCTCTTGTCGGGCGGTATCGATTCTCCCGTTGCAGGCTATATGATGGCCAAGCGCGGCGTCAAGATCGAGGCCATTCACTTTGAATCCTTCCCGTATACCAGTGAGCGCGCCAGAGAAAAGGTGCTGGAGCTGGCAGGGCTGGTTTCTGCTTATGCAGGGGACATCAACGTGCACGTTGTGTCGCTGACGCATATTCAGGAGGAGCTGGTGAAATCTTGCCAAGAGGATTATTTCACCCTGCTTTTGCGCAGATATATGATGGCTATTGCCAATAAGGTCGCGCATAAATTCAAGTGCGGCGCGCTAATCACAGGCGAGAGCTTGGGTCAGGTGGCATCGCAGACCATGGAGGCGTTGAATGTCACCAACTGTATGACCGACCTGCCGGTATTCCGTCCCTGCATTGGCATGGATAAGGAGGAGATCGTGCAGATCTCCCATAAGATCGGCACGTTTGAGACGTCTATCCAGCCCTTTGAGGATTGCTGTACCGTCTTTACGCCCAAGCATCCCAGAACCAGACCCGAGCTTTACAAGGTCGAGCGCGAGGAGCAAAAGCTGCCCTTCGACGAGCTGGTTGAGGAAGCCATCGAGAGCATGTACCGCGTGCAGATCAAAGCCAGATATTAAACCCAAAGAGGAGTTGCCAATGCGTGGCAACTCCTCTTTTTATATCAATCCAATATTGCTTTTAAATCCGTGTCCGCCATAAACAGCGCACCGTAGCTCATGGTGAGGTGGAATAGGGAAGTGTTCCATTTGGTGTCCTTGCCCCAGCCCTCAAAGGTGGTGGTGGCGTCCTCGCGCAGCATGCGTTGCCACGTGCCGTCGTGGAACAGCGCCTCCAAAATCCGCTTCTCGTCGCCGTCGCGCTTAAGTCCCCACAGCATGGGGAAGGTGCAGAAAAACGAAAGAGACGCCATACTGTGCGCATCAAGCATGGCAAGGATATTTTGCTTGGTGTCCCCATCGGGGCAGAGATCAAGCCCGTATGCAAAGACGTTGCCCACAAGGCTGACGTGCTCGGTCTGCTCCGAGTCCTTGAAGAGCTTGCGCTCGGGATCGAAAAATGCGGCGTAAAATGCATCAAATAAGGGCGCGGTGTCGCGATAAGGAGGCAAGCCTAGCTCTGCGGCAATTTTGTTTGCGGTGCGAACAGCGGCTAAGTAGTAGGCATTGATCGACACGTGCGCCGCATGGCACACCTGTCCCTCGCGGATGTCCACATCATAGCCGTGGCGGAAATTGGCGGGCCATTCCACCACGCACCATTTATTCAATTCCTTGATCAGGTGCGCGTGCTCGTATTCAGCACGGTATGCTTCCAAGAGGTCGGCCACCTTGACGTAGTTGCGCTCCAGATACGCCTTGTCACCCGTGAAGCGGTAGTGCCACAGCACCAAATAGACCAGCATCAAGGGGTATTCCGCAATCTCCTGCATAAACGAGCAGTCCATGCAGGTGACCAACGTGGGCGTGATAAAGCTCGTGCAAAATGCGTCGTCGATCAGCTTTCTGACCATAGAATCGTCACCTGTCAGCACCATGTGGGTCAGCGCGGTGTAACAGCCGTCGCCCAGGTAAAAGCCCTTTTCGCGCTCCATGCAGTCCTGAATGACCTCCTGTACGCCGTATTTCTGTGTGTTGATGCAAAGCTCCCAGATACGCCCGAGTGTGGCGTCTGCGGCATATTGCGGCGCAAGAGAAGCCTTGAGTGAAAAGGGGTAGTGCCGCGCACGCAGGGTAGCGTCCACAAGTACAGCACCCGGGGGTAATATCAGCTCGGCGTAGCGGAATGCCTTGTAGTCAAACCAGACAAGGTTGCTCTTGCCCTGGCCGAGTATCCACGTTTCCTCATAAACGCAGTTGGCGCGCAGGGCGTAGCGTACCGATCCATCTGCATTCAGCTCCTGGCCACAGCGCACCGTGACCTCGTCGCCGGCATGACCGCGCACCGCGGCATCCAGATAACCCACGTAATTTGCGCCAAAGTCCAGTATCACGCGATTTTGGCTGATCTGCGTATGAACGGGTGCGACCTGCTCGAACACCAGCATGGCGCTCTCTTGCGCGACAAGGGTATGATCGTTGTGGCGGCAGAGCGTGGCGTGTTCCCAATCGCTATCGTCAAAGTCGGGGTTCTCAAAGCCCACCTCGCGAGCACGGCAGTCGTAGGTTTCCAAAAACTGCGTCTGATATCCACAGGTGCCGCTCTCGGTATATCCCGTGTGGCGGGACACCAAAAAGTCCTCTCCACTGGCGGTCACCACATGCCCGTCCACCTCCACGTCGCAGATCAGGCCGTGGCGGCGGTCTCCGCTTTGCCACACGCGGTTGATCAGCCCCTGGTATAGCGTGTGCACGGCAATGACGTTCTCGCCCACGATAAGATAGGGCATCAGGTCAATGACGTTATAGTTGTATTGGAAGTGATAGGACGGGGCAGGCCCTTGCGCGACAAAGCGGCCGTTGACGTACAGCATATAGTAATCGTCTGCTGTGATAAAGATGCGCGCGTGCTCGAATGCGTTCTCTATGCAAAAGCGCTTGCGGAACAGAACGTGTGCGTTTCTGTGCTCGGAGCAATCCAAGTGCAAGGGCTCCAGTTGACGGTGAAATACGTTCCGCGGCTGCAGCGCGGAAAAAACGCTGTCTGAGATCCATTTTCCGTGAAATTGATGCGACATAATACCAACCGCCTTTCTCCAACTACTTGTTAGTGTCATTGTATCATAAATCGGGGCATGCGTCAAGGGTACAAAAAGGGGATTCGGCTATAGCCGGAAGCCCTTGGGGGATTATTATTTGGTCGGTACGTTCTTCATTTGATGATAGCCTGGTACGAGCT
>JAZULL010000018.1:0-8443 GCA_045603085.1 Eubacteriales bacterium
GATGTACTCGCACAGCTCTTCCATGCGATCCAGATCCTCGAGCTCGCCGTTACCGGAAATGATCTTATCCAGGATCTCCAGCAGTCTGCGGGTACCTACGCGGCAGGGGGTGCACTTACCGCAGGACTCGTCAACCGTGAATTCCAGGAAGAACTTAGCGATATCAACCATGCAGTTGTCCTCGTCCATAACGATCAGACCGCCCGAACCCATCATGCAACCGATTGCAGTCAGGTTGTCGTAGTCAATGGGAGTGTCGATCAGATCTGCGGGGATACAACCGCCGGAAGGACCACCGGTCTGAGCAGCCTTGAATTTCTTACCATTCGGGATGCCGCCGCCGATCTCTTCGATAACCTCACGCAGGGTGGTACCCATAGGAACCTCAACAAGACCGGTGTTGGTGATCTTGCCGCCCAGAGCGAATACCTTGGTGCCCTTGGACTTCTCAGTACCCATAGAGGTGAACCATTCTACGCCTTTGAGAATGATCTGAGGAATGTTTGCATAGGTCTCAACGTTGTTGAGCACAGTAGGCTGGCCAAACAGACCCTTGACTGCCGGGAACGGAGGACGGGGTCTGGGCTCACCGCGGTTACCCTCAATAGAGGTCATCAGAGCGGTTTCCTCGCCGCAAACGAATGCGCCTGCGCCAAGACGGATGTGCATATCAAAGTTGAAGCCCGTGCCAAAGATGTTTTCACCCAGCAGACCGTACTCTCTTGCCTGATCGATTGCGATCTGCAGACGGTTAACTGCGATGGGGTACTCTGCTCTTACGTAAACGTAGCCCTCGTCAGCACCGATGGCGTAAGCAGCGATTGCCATAGCCTCGATGACTGCATGGGGGTCGCCTTCCAGAATGGAACGGTCCATGAACGCGCCGGGGTCGCCCTCGTCAGCGTTACATGCAACGTACTTCTTAACGTTGCCGCGGTTGCCCGAAGCAAACTTCCACTTCAGACCGGTGGGGAATCCGCCGCCGCCACGGCCGCGCAGACCCGAATCCAGAATGGTCTGGATAACCTCGTCGGGGGTCATTTCGCGCAGGCACTTCTCAAGTGCGAAGTAGCCGTCCATTGCGATGTATTCCTCGATGCTCTCGGGATTGATCACGCCGCAGTTACGCAGCGCAACTCTCTTCTGCTTCTTGTAGAAGGTGGTCTCGCTCAGAGAGGAGATCTCGGGCTCAGCCTCGGCGCTCTCCTTTTCAGCAGCCTCGTTATACACCAGACGCTCAACAATTCTACCCTTCTCCAGATGCTCGGAAACGATCTCGGGGATGTCGTCAAGAGTGACTCTGGAATAGAAGGTGCCTTCGGGATAAACGATCATGATCGGGCCAAGTGCGCAAAGACCGAAGCAACCGGTCAGAACGATCTTGATTTCCTGATCCAGACCCTTGGCCTTGAGTTCCTCTGCAAGTCTCTCGCTCAGCTTAACGCTGCCCGAAGAGCTACAGCCGGTACCGCCGCAAATCAGTACATGAGAACGAATCATAACTCTTTATTCCTCCTTGATTACTTGTTTGCGCTGATGGTGTACTCAGCAACGGGCTTGCCGCCCTTGATGTGCTTTTCGATGACCTTGGCTGCCTTTTCGGCGGTCATCTTAACGTAGGTTACCTTTTCAGCATCCTTGGTGTAAACCTCAACGACGGGCTCGTACTGGCAAATGCCGATACAGCCGGTCTGAGTAACAATAACACTCTCGCCCAGCCCCGCTTCGTTGATGCCCTCAACAAATGCGTTCAGAACGGGACGTGCACCTGCCGCGATACCGCAAGTAGCCATGCCGACTACGATACGGATGTCACCGCTGGATTTGCGCAGAACAACCTTGTCCTGCATTTTGGCCTTGATGGCCTTCAGCTCTTCAAGTGACTTCATTGTGATGATCCTTTCAGATATTATAAATTTTTTTAAAACCCGGTTAAGACAGCCCGTCGTACTGTTCGGTCAGGTACGAATCGATCCATTCAAGGATCTCGGGCTCGCCAAGCGAGATATCCTCGCCCAGCACCTCGCGCAGCTCACGCGTAGCGAGTGTGACCTCTCCCTGCTCGGTGCGGTGCAGATACTCAAAATCGATATCGGGTGAGCCCTGAATCAGCGTTTTGAGTGTGTCCACCATGTTACCAAGCGGTATAAAGTCGATGTGATTTTTGCCGAACCTTGCATGCGTCACGGTTCCGTGGTTCTCCCCTACCGATTCGTGCACCGAGGTGATATCCACCCCGCCGCCCGTCATTTCGGCAAGCATTTTGAGAAACGGTATGCCCAGCCCCACCTTGCGGGTGGTTCTGGTGGTGAAAAACGGATTTGCCAGCTTGGAGACCTGCTCCTCGGTCATGCCGCATCCGTTGTCGCGCACGGTAAAATCCAGCCATTCGCCCGCTTCGATCAGCTCGATGGAGATGTTGGTCGCGCCTGCTCTGACCGAATTCATGGTGATATCCAGTACGTACAGCGAAAGCTCGTCCATATTAACCTCCCCTCGATTTGCCCAAAAGATAATCGATCAGGCGATCCCTGACCAGCTGAGAGGAATACGGCTCGTCGTCAAGCTCGATGACAAAGCCCTCCTCCGAAATATCGGTCAGATAATGTGCATCCGATGCCTGCACGTGCACAAGGCTGCGCTCGGACAGCACCGCGTGCTTGGCAAGACAGTCCTGCAGCGAGGCCACATCGTTGAGCTCAAAGGCTGTGAAGTGCGGCTCAGGCGGGAAATCGCCCAGCATCGAGATGATGCCGCTTGAGGTGCGGTCGATATGCGCGGGATAGCAAACGCCACCGCGCGCGCTGACCTCGGCAAAGGCCTCCTCAAGAGACAGGTACGAAGCGTTGATCAGAAGGAACTCCTCCTCCCCGATCACCTCGTCGTCCTCATCGGTAATGCATTGACGGCCGAAAATTTCGGGCTGGTTTTTGATTTTAAAGCGTCTTGCATCCACGTACTCGCCAAATTCCATCGCGCTCTCCAAGCTTCTGAACAGACAGACGGCGTGAACATCCTCTGCCGTGGTCAGCTCCATGCCGGCTACGGGAATGATGCCGTTGGCCTTGGCGATCTTGAAAAATGCGGGACAGTTTTTGGTGGAATTGTGATCGGTCAGTGCCACGATCTGCAATCCGTTGAGCAGCGACATCCCGACAATGTTGCCGGGTGTCATATCCTCGTCTCCGCAGGGAGACAGACAGGAATGGACGTGCAAGTCACATGCGTAGCGGCTCATGCTCCCAACCGTGCACCGATGGCACAGCAGATCTCGTAAGCAGACATGGGCGAGGACAACACACAAAGGTCGTTATCCTTGGCCGCCGCCATGGCGTCGGGCTGCAGCTCGACATCCTCTGCCAGCACGATGGCTGCAGGCTCGGTCAGATTGGCAACCGCCACCACGTTGATGTTCACCATAATGGTCACCCATACACAGTCGGCCTCCACACGGCTCATGGCTCGGCTGAGCAGATCACCGGTGTAAACGCCGCAGAATTCCCTGTCGGGGTCTCCGCAAACGACGCGTGCGCCCAGTACTGTGCAAAGATCACTGACCTTCATGGCTTTCATCCTCCTTGACGCGATATTTGTGTTCTGTAAGAGCGTCGAATCGGGAAAGCAATTCCTCCCGCTCGTCGCCAATGCCGCGCTCCTTCATAAACCGCTTGAGAATGACCGTGCATTCATCAGCACCCGCTTCGCACTTGACCACGTCCTCGGCAAACGCCATACAGCTGGGAGCACCGCAGGAGCCACAATCCAGACCCGGCAGGGCCTTGGCGATGATCTCCATGTCGCTCATCATGCGCATAGCGGTTCGTCTGTCGGACGACAGAAGTCCGTAGGGGTTATACTCGATCTCCTTTTCGTGGAAATACTTATCGGGGATCCAGTCGCTGGCGGGTCTGTTGGGAGAGACCGGCAGATAACGCTTCAGTGATTGCAGTCTGGCCTGCGCGATATAGGGGTTTGCAACCGCCATCGCACCGCCCACACAGCCGCCGCTGCAAGCGTTGAGCTCAACAAAGTCGAGCGTTGTGATATCCGCGCTGTCAATCTGGTCAAGCACGCGGATACAGTTTTCAATACCGTCGGCCGCCAAATAGCGGTCGTTGAGTATTGCGGTGGATTCGCCACCCGTGGACGCCCAGCCGATACCGATAATACCGGCCTCGGTGACCTCGTAGGGCTCTTCCTTATACTTGTTCATTTTATCAAGCAATGCGAAATATACGTCTCTGACCGAAAGGGTGGCGGACACGTAATTTCTCTCTCCCGCAAAGTTGTTCTTGACGTAACTGACCTTAGCGGGACAGGGCGAGATAAAGATAATACCGATATCGTCATCCGAAAGCTCCGGATGCTCCGCCATCACCTTTTCTCTTGCCAGCATGGCGGCAATGTCCATGGGTGAGAGCATCGGCATGATATTCTCGCACAGATAGGGATAATTGGTACTGATCAAGCGCATGATCGTCGGGCAGGCCGAGCTGATCACGGGCTTTTTCACATCCTCTCTGTTAATGTACTTACGCGTGTAAGCACTGACAAGCTCTGCGGCACAGGCGACCTCGAAAACGTCGTCAAATCCAAGATCCAGAAGGCCTCGGATGATATAGCCGATGTTATCCAGATTGTCAAACTGACCGTAAAGCGACGGTGCGGGAAGCGCAACCGTGTATTTGTAATCGTCCAGAACAGAGAGCGCGTCGTGCGTTGCCTTTTTGGCTTTATAGGGGCAGACGCGAATGCACTCGCCACAGTCGATGCACCGCTTGGGGTTGATGACCGCATGTCCGTTACGGATGCGGATGGCCTCGGTCGGGCATCTTTTCAAGCAGGCGGTACAGCCCCTGCACTTTTCGATATCAAGTGATACCGAGTGCTTATACTCTCGTATCATACACACCTCGATACATTTGATGATTTGGATCCGTGGGTCAGAAGCAGACCTTCATGGTAATGGTGGTTCCCTCTCCGACCACGGTATCGATACGCAAGTCGTCCGTATACTTGATCATATTCGGCAGACCCATGCCTGCGCCAAAGCCAAGATTGCGGATATGGTCCTTTGCCGTGGAATAGCCCGCCTGCATGGCAAGCTCCACGTCGGGGATTCCGGGTCCCTTGTCCGCAAGGATAATGACGATCTCGTCATCCGATGCGAGCACGTCGGCAGTGCCGCCGTTTGCATGAATGACCATATTGATCTCACCCTCGTACATCGCGATCGACACGCGACGGATAACCTCGGGCGGATATCCAAGCTGGCGCAGCTTTTTCTTTACCGTTACCGACGCTTCGCCTGCGGACGAGAAGTCCGAGCCATCCACGTCGAAATGGAATTTTACAACGTCAGACATCGAAGGACCTCCGGCTTAGTGGGACAGTCCCGCCGCATACAGAATGCCGCTTGCCTCAAATGCGCGCTTTTTGCTGCACATCACAACAATGCCGCACTCCTCTGCCAGCTCGACCATCTCATCGGTCGGTCTCTTGCCTCTGACGAAAACAATGCAGATCATGTCCATCATGTTCGCAGTGCGTATCACCTGCGAATTGACCAGACCCGTGATAAGTACTCCTTGGTCCTTGACGTAAGCGAGCACGTCGCTCATCATATCACTGCAGCAGGCCGAGGCAACTTCGCTTTCGAGATATTCCTCGCCGCACAGCAGCTCTGCGTCCAGAAGTTTACTGATTTCGCTGATCTTCATATTTTTCTCCGAATTTTTCGCGGCTATCCGCGGATTTGGGTTGCGTAAGGGGTGAATTAGTCGACGTACTTCTTGAGAATTTCGGGAACGTCAGCCACAGTCAGTCTGCCGTAAACCTCACCGTTGACGGTAAGAACGGGTGCCAGACCGCAAGCGCCGATGCATCTGGTAGCTTCCAGGGAGTACTTGCCGTCAGCAGAGGTGCTGCCAACAGGAACGCCGAGCAATTCGGAGAACTTGTTGATAATGTCACCCGAGCCCTTAACGTAGCAAGCGGTACCCAGGCAAACTGCAACTGCAACTTCACCGTCGGGATTGAGCTTGAACTGTGCGTAGAAGGTAGCGATACCGTACACCTTTTCTACCGATACGCCGGTCTTTTCTGCGATGATCTTCTGCACTTCGTAGGGCAGATAGCCGTAGATTGCCTGAGCTTCCTGCATGATGGGCATGGTTGCGCCGGGAACGCCCTCATACTTCTTGATCACTTCAAGCAATTTTGCTTCCTGCTCCGGAGTGCCACGAAATTCAACCGTAGTCATTGTCTTTTTCATGGTTAGTAAATCCTCCTGTGATTACTTTAAAATATAACCGTCTTATTATATCATATAATTTTATAAAAGTCCATAGGTTTGTGAAAAATTCATCAATTTTCGGCACAAAAACGGCCTTTTTCACGCCCTCGCCGCCCCCTTTTGTGCATGCCGTTGGAAAGATCGGCGTGCATTGGCGAATTTGTAAAATTTTCTTGAACGACAAAAAGCCACAGAGTAAGCCCTGTAGCTTTTACGTCATTTTCATGCATTTGCTTATTTTTTCATCTCCATGTACGGAATGACCTCAAAGCCGCATTTTTGGTATACGTGTACGGCCCGTTCATTCTCCTCCTCCACCTCAAGACGGAAGATGGAATTCGGGTATTTTTGCTGGATGAAGGTCATGAATCCGCTACCGATGCCAAGGCCGCGGCTGGACTCCTTGATATAGATATCCTCGATCCAGATGCAGGGCTTTCCAAACTCGGTCGAGAAGCTTTTGGCCACCATGGCGTAGCCGACAATGCCGTCCCCACCATCAAAAACGTAGCCCTCCAGATAGGGCGAGCCACTCACGCATTGGTCAATGTCGGCCGAAAAGATCTCCTCCGAGCCGTTGCTCCATACCGCCTCCGATGCGTAAAACACGCGCATCATTTGGGTCACCTCTTCCCTGTCTTTCTCTTGCATGCTCCTGATCAAATTTTGCATAATCTGTCTCCATGATCCAATATTTTCGTCTATGAAATTATAGCACATAAATATGAAAAAGTAAATAGGATGGGCAAAAATGGCAACAAACGATTTAGTTTAGAGTTATGAGTTTGCTGCGCAAACGTTATGATACGCTTCGCGTAGTTATGATATGATTGCCCTTGTTACTTCAAACTGCCCGTCAGGGCATCATAACTTGGCAAGGCCAATCATAACTCATAACTTGCCGAAGGGCAATCATGGTTGTTCTCCAGGAGATAACAAAAAACGCCCAGCATACGCTGAGCGTTTTTGCAAGTTTCGACCTTTGGTCGAAATTATCTCTTGGAGTTTTAAGAACACCGTTTGATATCGTGAATAACGTGAAATATCGTGTGATACCGTAGATTTATCGTGTGTTTTCGTGCGATACCGTGAATATCGTGAGTATCGTTGCATAAAGTGTTGCAACAAATTTGCACCAAAATCACACCAACGCTTAACGCCTATTCAGCTCGACAAATTGGAATTTGTTTAACTGTTTTCCAAAATCCATTTCTTTGACCAAGCAAACAATGTTTCGGACATCAAATTGAAATCTATCTCTCCACCATTTTTCAAATT
Organism: Eubacteriales bacterium; assembly: GCA_045603085.1. Taxonomy (GTDB): domain Bacteria; phylum Bacillota; class Clostridia; order Oscillospirales; family CAG-272; genus SVQP01. The sequence goes on from JAZULL010000018.1 coordinate 7,574, forward strand.
TAAGAATATATCAACGATAAGCCGTTCATCAGTTGAAACAACATCGCGCAATTCACTTTGGAATTTTATGTATTTGCCCGTTTGCTTAAAAGCGATAGCTTGCACAACGAAAGAGGCGGATTTATACAATCCTTTCAAAATATCTTTGCTCTTTTCGTGCAGCATTTTGTGAACGCATCCGTGATAGATGTTACAAGCACCTATTTTAATCGCTCTGTTAACAGCAGATTCATCAATCACCGCAAGCAATTCATCAAGACTACCTTGTATAGGGGTTGTGTCATAATAAAACTGAAAAAGGTCGGAAGGCTCCCAATTCAAAAGCTCATCTTTACCCGAAACAAAGCCGCAAATCAGTTCTCTGTTGGGAAGGGTATCTAACATTGCATTGTATTTTTGAATATCCGTGACGGACAGTTGATCGAGTATTACGACAATGTCTATATCACTTGTTTCTGTTGCTTCGCCACGACCGTAACTACCTTGCAAACCAACGAACCATACACAGTTTGTAAAAGTCTCATTTAATGTCTGCAGGAATTTCTTCATCCAAGCAGTAATATCTATCATCTTAATCACCTCGTCAAATTCAAGTTTATCGATTAGATAGATTATACCATAAAAACGGCAAAAAGTAAATAGGACGGCGGGAAGAGTTTAGAGTTATGATTTTGCCTGCGGCAAAAGTTATGACACGCTTCGCGTAGTTATGATATGATTGCCCTTGTTACTTCAAACTGCCCGTCAGGGCATCATAACTTGGCAAGGCCAATCATAACTCATAACTTGCCCGAAGGGCAATCATAGTTGTTCTCCAAGAGATAACAAAAAACGCCCAGCATACGCTGAGCGTTTTTGCAAGTTTCGACC
>JAZULL010000019.1:0-13259 GCA_045603085.1 Eubacteriales bacterium
GCTTTGTCCGCACGCCCGAGGGAAAAAACGTGTTTATTTCCATTGACAGCCGCACCATCAGACATAACCCCTTATATAACGCTTGGAAGGCCAAAAGCTTTACGGATGGTGACGTGACGTTGCATTTTATTCTTTTCGATATTCTGCACGAGCCGTCGGTCAAACGGACGCTGGCTGAGATTCTCGAGGAGCTGGACTGCAAATATCTCTCGGGATTTGACACTCCCATGATGTTTGATGAGTCCACCGTGCGCAAAAAGCTCAAGGAGTATTGCCAGGCGGGTGTTATCGCGGTGGAAAAGCAGGGAAGGAAGACGTATTATCACCGAACAGCGGACACCGACGTCTCGCAGCTTGATGATGTACTACATTTCTATTCGGAGGTCGCTCCCTGCGGCGTGATCGGCTCGTTTATTCTGGATAAGGAGCATCACGATTCGGACGCCTTTACCTTCAAGCACCATTACATAACCGGCGCGATCGACAGCGGCGTCCTTGCGGCACTCTTTGTTGCAATGCGGGAGAAGCGTGCTGTGACCGTGTCCAACATGAACCGTAAGCGGGATATGCCAAGGCGCAATCGTATTGTGCCGCTTCGCATATTTATCAGCGTGCAAAGCGGCAGACAGCATCTGCTGGCCTATATGCCCGAGTATAATTCGTTTTATTCCTTCCGTGTGGATTATCTGTCGCACGTAAAGCCGGAGGAGCCCACACCGCGCTTTGACGAGCTTCGTGCTGAGCTGGACCGCATGCAGAGCAAGATGTGGGGCGTCAGCGTCAATCGCAACAAATGGGGCAAGGAGCACCTTGAGCACGTGGAATTTACCGTCAAGGTTGGCGATGACGAGGCGTATATCGTCAAGCGTCTGGAGAGGGAAAAGCGTGTCGGAACGGTTGAGAAAATTGATGATCATACCTACCGCTTTACAGCCGACGTCTATGATACAAGTGAGATGATCCCGTGGATCAGAACCTTTATCTGCCGCATTACACAAATGAACTTTTCCAATCGCACGGTTGAGAATCGGTTCAAAAAGGATCTGGAGACCATGTATTGGATGTATGACATCGGAAGGGAGGAGCCAAGGTGATATTCTGCGAGCTGTATTCTGCCTACTACAATACGGTTGCCACCATCATTTCGGCAATCATTGACGGCGAGCATTCCGAGCGGGAATTGCAAAAGATCGTTTCCGAGCATGCCTTTGGCGAGAGTGTACTGACCATTCTGCCGTCACTTAAAAGCGGGAAATGGCAGCTTGTCCATCCGGATATGACAACGCCCCTTTGCCACAAGCCCACCATGCCGCTGACCGCGCTCCAGAAACGATGGCTCAAGGCCATCTCACTGGATCCCCGCATCAAGCTGTTTGGTGTGGATTTTCCCGAGCTTGAGGATATAGAACCTCTTTTTACCCCCGAGGATTATTGCGTTTATGACAAATACGGTGACGGAGATCCCTTTGAGGATGCGGAGTACGTGCGGCAATTCAAAGTGATCCTGGAGGCGATCCGGCAGGGAAGTCAGATCAAATTTGAAATGGTCAACCGCAAGGGTAACGCCATGTTTGTCAGATGCCGTCCCGTGCGGCTGGAGTATTCCGAAAAGGATGATAAATTCAGAGTGGTCACCGCCGGCTGGCGTGCGGTTTCCACAGTCAATTTGGCCAAGATCAGATCTTGCACCCATTATACAGGGCCAAGACAGTCTGTGGGTCGTGAGCGCGAATTGCTGTACGACACCGTCACGGTTAAGGTCACGGATGAGCGAAATGCGCTGGAGCGCTTCATGCTGCACTTTGCACATTTTGAAAAGCAGGCCGAGAAGCTGGACAAAAACCACTATCTTGTGAAAATTAAATATGCTCACGATGATGAGCCCGAAATGGTGATCAGAATTCTTTCCTTTGGCCCGATGGTCGAGGTCTTGGAATCTGAATCCTTCCGGAAATTAGTCATCGAAAAACTGAAAAAACAATTAAACTGCGGACTAAAATAGCAAAAAAGCTCTCAATCGAGGGCTTTTTTGTTGTTTTCGCAGCTTTTTTTCCGTGAAAAACGGTCAGGGGAATGGTAAAATATGTTTGTAAAGCCAATGCGGCAAGACAAGGAGGATTCGCCATGTGCATTTTCTTTCAACGAATTAAGAAACTGATGACCGGGCACCAAAAAAAGAAGGCATTGATCTTGCAGCTTACAAAAGCATTTCCGAAGCACTTGGCGGCGGACGTCGAGGTGGTTTGCAATGCCTTGATCAACACAAATGAGCCAAGAGGCTATGAATTTTTTATTGATAATACAACCGTGTGGCAGCTGCCCTCGGGCGATACCGTCACGGTTCCTTACCGCCTTTACATCCGCGACGAATTGGATTTCCCGGGTAGACTGACCCAACAGCAAAAGCTGATCTATCACTGTATTTGCTCCAGAAGCTATAACGGCTACATCCGGCAAAAGCATGTAGAAGCCCTGCTGTATTATGATCTTCCCGAATGGGCAAGGCCGTTTGTCATCAAGATCTGCGACGAATACGTTGTAGAGATTCTGCAGATCGTTTATCGCAAGCTGAAAACACAGGACTGTGATCAGTATAAAGAGATTTGTGCCTTGAATATTGATTATATTAAGCGAGCACACAGCCGCATGATCAGCTATTGGAGCGAGCTTTACCGATACGATTGTTTCAGATACAACGATTACATCGGCAAAAAGCTTTACGGGGAATGCTTTGGCTACGGCAAAACGGGACAGAAACATATCCGATTTTAATGCATCGAAGGGAGAATACCATGATCATCCAACTTGCAGATTACGTACTTGATGTGGACGTTGAGCGCACCCGTGCCTTTTATGAACGCCCCGACGTGCCCACCACAAGCGAGGGATGCACCTGCTGGGGCTGTCAAAATTTTGATAAGGCGATCGTGACAGCCCCCGCCACCGTCACCGATTTCTTGCACTCGCTCGGAATTGATCCCCGCAAGCCGGTAGAGGTCTTTAGCGTAAAGGGGGAGCGCGAGCCGGATGGAACGGTTTGGTATAACGGCTGGTACCACGTTTGCGGTAAAGTGATAAAGAACAGCGATACCGTGCAGGTACATGTTGACGACAAGGGCAGAGAGATCGTTACTTACGATTGGGCAAAAGCATATATCCCCGACGCAGAATACCCATTTGAAATCATGCCCATGCCGCAGACAGATCTGCTCCACGCGGATTTTCCCACACCGGCAATCCAGCTGGAATTTGATACACGTCTGCCTTATGTATATAACCCAAAATAAGAAAGGAGTCATGATCATGATAGAGATCATAGGAAGCTTTAACACCGCCAAGTGCTTTGCAACCACTCTTGATGATGGCGCGCGTGAGCAGATCAAGGCGATTTGTGATGCCAAGGCCTTTGAGTCCTGCAAGATCAGAATTATGCCCGATGTTCATGCGGGCAAGGGCTGTACCATCGGTACGACCATGACCGTCACCGACAAGATCGTGCCCGCTATGGTGGGTGTGGATATCGGTTGCGGCATGTATACCGTGTACCTTGGCAATATTGATATTGATTTTGAGAAGGTGGACGAGGCCGCACACTACATCCCCAGCGGCATGCACGTATGGGAGGGCAGACAGGAGAGATTTGATCTGACACAGCTGCGTTGCTACAGAAGCCTTAAGGATTCCAAGAGACTGGAGCGCAGTCTTGGCACGCTGGGCGGCGGCAATCACTTTATCGAGATCGACGTGGATGAGCATGGCGGCAAGTATCTGGTCATCCACTCGGGTAGCCGCAATCTCGGCAAGCAGGTAGCCGACTGTTATCAGCAGATCGCTGTTGATCTGAATATGGGTAAGGAGGAGTATTTCAAGCAGCGCGAGGAGATCATCCGCACCTATAAGGAGCAGGGAAGAAGAGCAGAGATACAAGCTACGCTTCAGGCTCTTGAGAAGGAGTTTGATGGCAAGGAGACCACGCTCCCTCGCGACCTTTGTTTTTTGTACGGCTCTTTTATGGAGGACTATCTGCACGACGTGGATATCTGCCAGAAGTTTGCCGACAGAAACCGCGCCAAGATGGCAGAGATCATCCTCACGCGCCTCGGCTGGACGGCGATAGATAGCTTCGGGACCATTCACAACTATATTGACGTAAACGAGATGATTCTGCGCAAGGGAGCGGTATCGGCCAAGGCAGGTGAGAAGCTGCTTATCCCCATCAACATGCGCGACGGCAGTCTGATCTGCATCGGAAAGGGCAATGAGGATTGGAACTGCTCCGCCCCTCACGGCGCAGGACGACTGATGTCCCGCTCTGCCGCCTTTGAGCGTCTGACCATGGCAGAGTACAAGGCAGAGATGGAGGGAATCTATTCCACTTGCGTCGTCCCCGACACGCTGGACGAGTCGCCCATGGCCTATAAGAGCATGGATGAGATCGTGGAGAACATCGGGCCCACGGCAGACATTGTCTGTAGGATCAAGCCCATTTATAATTTCAAGGCAGCCGAGTAATCGGCTGCCTTGTACTTTCTATTCGTGGAAAATGCCGTAAGTCCCGCTTAGCGGATCCCTGAAGATCCCCAGCTCGGGCGTGACGAAGGTAAAGACCACAAAAAGCAGGGCAATGCCGCACAGCACGGCAATCGCGATCTTTTGTGACCTGCAGGTCACGGCTCTGCGGTTGAATTGCCGCGTTTCATAAAGATACGCCACCGCCGCCGCGATAAAGAAAATGGCAATGTTGATCCAATCGGGCGATTTGCCGATCACACCGTTGTAGGTGTAAAAGAGTACGGGAATTGTGACAAGCCCCAAAAGAATTCCTCTTAGCTTGATGCACCAGAAATCCGCACGGTCGCGAAAGAAAAAGCTCTGCACGACAGCAAAAATCAACGTCGGCCAGAACAGCAGCTTGATATGCTCCCACGTGGATTCGTTGATGCCCGAAAACGGCGCGATCCACACAGCCTGCCCCAGCCAATCGTAAAGAAAATGCAACAGCGTGCCGACCAGCGACGTCACTGCAAAGCCGCTCAGTTGCCATGCCCAGATCCTTTGTTTCATACTTCACCTCGCATATACTTTTTCTAAGTGTATTCAAATAACCGAGGTTATATACGGATATGGCTGCCAATAAACCGCTTTGTCAGTAATTTACATTGGTAATCGTCGAAAATAGTTGAAAAACAGGTGATAATGTGATAAAATATAGAGGATGAGTTTTTTGGGATCGGAGGCGTTGCGGATATGACCGTAGATCACGAAATACAATGGGATAAGCATCTGCAGATCAATACTGTCGGGCGTGACGACGAGAGCGCAGATGAATATCGCTATCCTTACGAGCCCACTCCTTACCGTGTGCTGGAGCGGCTTGCGAAAAGTGGGCTGTTTTCGGATGATGACGCGGTTGTCGATTACGGTTGCGGAAAGGGTCGAGTCAGCTTTTTTTTGGCAGACCGTACGGGGAGTCGGGTGTTGGGAATTGAATACGACCCGCGGATCTGGGCGGATGCGATAGCCAACCGAAAGACTGCCCGATCACGTGACAAAACCGAATTTGTCAACGTCGGGGCAGAACAATACGATCTGCCGCCAAAGGTCAACCGCTGCTATTTTTTTAATCCGTTTTCAGTAGAAATATTACGTGGCGTAATGGGCAAGATCCTTGCATCCTATTACCAAAGCCCACGCGAGATTTTGCTGTTTTTCTATTATCCCTCGGACGAATTTATTTGCTATCTGATGACCGAGGACGAGCTGGACTTTTATGATGAGATCGACTGCGACGATCTGTTTGACGTATTTGATCCGCGTGAGCGGATCATGGTTTTTAAGCTGCCGGATTGGAGGAAAACATGAAGCTGAGAATCGTTTCCATACTGCTGGCCTGCGCCGCGCTGCTGGCACTTGCGGGCTGCACCGCCTACAGAGACGTGCCCGGTGACGTTGGCAAAAACGCCTATCCGATACAGGCGTACAGAACGACTATGCAATATTACGACGATTTCAAGATATTGCAGATCGCCGATCTGCATTTAGGCATTGAAACCGACGTGGCGCATCAGCTGAAGATCGTCAAGGACGCCATCCGCACCGAGCAGCCCGATCTGATCGTGCTGACGGGTGATAATTTCATGTATGCCACAAAGGGCATTGTGCAAAATCTGATGAATGCGCTCAACGAGGCTTGTGCCGAGCTGACCGCCGTGCGCGAAGGCCGCCTGACCAAATTCACCGTCACCTTTGGAAACCACGACAATCAGGGTGACTATTCCAGGTATTACATAAACCGCGTGATCACCTCCTTTGTCACCGAGGACGGCCATGAGATCGCTGATCGGAAATACGCCGCCTTTGTGGACTTTGAGGACGATAATCTGTTTGGCCTGACCAATTTTTATATTGACCTTGTGGACGATATCACCAAGGATCGCGACAGCGCCGACGTCAAATACCGCGTGCACGTCATCGATTCCAACACCTACCATTTCATGGGCCCCGATTATGATTACGACGTCATACATGACGAGCAGCTGGAGCATGCCGTGAGCATCTGCGAGCAGGCAACTGCCGACAAGGACTATATCGGTCTGGCATTTTTCCATATACCGCTGTGCGAATACAAAGAGGCTTACGATCAATTCCTTGCCGCCGAAAATCCTTCGCTGGTCGGGCAGGGGGAATGTCGCGAGGACGCGCTGTTTGGCTATGAGAATAACGGCGCTTATCAAAAGCTCAGAGAGGCCAATATCGTGGCGTTTTTCTGCGGGCACGACCATATCAATCACGGCGATTTTATCTATAACGCCGACAGCGAAGATCCGTCAGACCGCGCCATTTTGTCCTACGGCGTCAAGAGCACCAATCAGCTTTACCATGACGAGGATATGATCGGCTATAAGACGGTCACGCTCCGCGACGTTACCGTGTCCGAATTTGTGAGCATGGACAATATCAGCGAAAACTTTAAAAACTACACGGGAGGATACAGCAACTATGAAAATGACTGATAAAAGAGCTGTATCTGTCCGCATCGCCACGGGTGTGCTGTTGCTGTTCTCCTGCTTTTACATGTACGATTTTTACAAGTGCCTTTCGGGATTTATTGCCAACGGCTTCCGCGAGCCGCTTGTCATGCTGCCCATGATTCTGGCATTTCTGTTGCCCGTGCTGTGTTTTCTGGTTTTTGTTTACGATTTCTTTGTGCGCGCCATCCACCCCACCGTCAAGGCTGTATATTCGGCCTTTGTGGCTTTGTATGCCGCCGTAGACCTTGTGTTGATTTTTGGAAACGTCGGTCTGTATGCAAGTAATCATGCACTTGGCGTTTACGACGCGCTGCCGAGCATCCTTCTGCATTTTCCTTATGATATGATCGTCCTGCTGTCAGCGCTTTTGCTGCTGCAGGTCTTCAATCTCGCCGTCGGCAACAGAAAGGGAACACGCGTGGGCGCATTTCTGACGGGCCTTAAGCAACCCGGCACGCTGCCCGTGTGCCTTGTCGAATACCTTGCGCTCTGTGTGTTAGCCATTGTCGTATTCGTATTTTCGGGCGCGGCGATCACCGCCGCCTTCACAGCCCTTGAAAACGCATTTTATGACGTACGGTACGTCTTTTTGCTGATCTGGGTTTTTGCCGTTCCCATGGCCAATCTGGTCATGCTTGCGCTCAAGCCCGAAAGACGCTTGCCCAAAAAGTCTGCCAAGCTGACCGCGCTGGGCGGATGGATGGGTATGAATCTTGTGTTTGGTCTGCTGTTTTTGCTCGCGGAGCTGACCTATCCCGATTTCCTTGTTCACATCGGAAAGCCGCTGTTCCTGATCGCGTTTTCTGTGTCTTTACCCATCGAGCCGGGCATCATCCTCGGCATCATGGCACTTGGCACGCTTGTAGCGGCGATCCGCACGGTGCTTGCCGTATGCAGGAAAAACGATTAAGTGAGGTGCTGTTATGACTCAGTTTGATCAAGATAACTCCGGGAAAGCCGTAAAAGCGCAATCGCAATGCCCCTGGTGCAAATCAAAAGAGTGCATGATCCAAAACGGAATATTTATCTGTCCTCGCTGTCACTATGAGTGCGACATCAGAGGTCCCTTTGAGATACAGGTGATCGGTTGGACCAACAGCCGTGATATGGATTACCCCGAAACGAATTGCAAAACGGCTGCTATTTATGACGCAATTGTCAAAGAGGTCAGGGAAAAGGGGTATCGTTTTACCTGGGATGATCATCAAGCCGATGCGTACCCTTGCACACCCGTGATCAATAACGGCTTTAAGGTATCCTGCAGACCGAGAACGTGGGGCTCTGTTATGGCGGCGGCGCTCGAAGAAGGCGAATTTGACGAAGCATTGTATGCCTTTGGCTTTATTGACAATTCCGTATATCCCCCAAAGGGTGTTGACTATGAACGGTTAATTCCGTTTGAGATATAGATAACACCTGACCTACTAACGCAGACAGAGAACCCCCGCATCATTCGATACGGGGGGATTTTCTTTTATTCTGCGGAATGATCGGGTCTTTGCTGAACGATGTAGGAAACGCCTCTGTAAACGGTTTCAAACTCAGATTCGAGCAGAGCCGTGACCTCGGGGTGAGCGGGGTCGTTGATCAGAAGCCACTTCTGTCCGTCGCGCTCCTCAAAGCCCACCACGCACAACAGATGTCCGTTGGTGGTATAGCCGGCGTATCCGCTGCCCGCCAGCTGTCCCGCCTTGACTCTGACCGAGCAAACGATGGGATGGCCCGTGGAAACCGCATATTTGATGGCGTCAATGTCGAAATAGTCAATGTAAGCATTATAGCCAAGCTCGCCTGCATAAGCTACGTTAAATGCCCAGTTGCCGAAAATGTTCTCTCCATAGTCGCGCACGCCCCAGGCAACGTCCGCAATGTCGTCGATCTGCTCGCCGTGGTACAGCATGACCATGGAAAGCGAGGTGGCCGAGCATATACTGCCGCCGATCTCGGGCACGTCACCCTGTCTTCTGTAGGGAACGTCCAGCTTTTTGTAGGTTTCGGCGGGCGCGGACAGATTACCGTCCTTTTTGTCACAAGCCAGCGTGACGTTGTAAACGACAGGGGACTGCTCGCCGGTCTGCTTGATATCGATTCTGTATTTCACAATGCCCGCGCACTGCTTTTTGAGCGTGAGAATGTCAATGCCAACCTCGCCGTTTGCATCCGAATTGGACTTGCTGGCTGAGGTTTCGGGAATGGCACTCCATTCGCCCCAGGAATACCAGCAGGTATAGCTGCCGTCCTCCAGCTTGACCGAAACGGAAACTTCAACCGTGCCGCCCGAGGAGCTTGCATTCCACGATGCCAGCATATTCTTGAAGCTGCCGCCCATGTCGATCTCGTTTGAGATAAAATAGCCCTCGGTCACACCCTGCATCAGCGTCAGCCCGTCGTGCTTGAAGTGCACACCGCTAAATTCTCCCGAAAATTCATTGGCAGAGAACATGGTGGACTTGTGGAAAAGCTTGATCTCGTTTTTGTAGTAATCCTTGTCCTCAGGCATTGCATCAGCATCGCCGGGAACGGTGGTTTCTTGTGGCATGGTCGTCTCCTCCTCGGTCGTTGGGGTCCGGTCAACAGTCGTATCTTCTGTGGTTACGTCGGGTATCTCTGTGGTGGTGTCGGTCCCACCGTTTACGGGCGGCGTCTTTTCACAGCCCGATAAAGCCGCACAGCACAGCAAAGCAGCGGCAAAGACAATACAGATGAGCCGTTTGTTCATAGTCGTTTACCTCAAAAATAATTCAGCGTTACCTATATGATACAGGAAGGTCTGAAAAATGTCAACTGTATTTATCGGAAAAATATTGATGAAAAATTAAACCAAAATCAAGATTAGTATTGAATAATGTCAAAATATCTGTTATAATTGTAACAGAATTGTATATGAGCAGGAGTCAGCGAGTGAGTACCAATAACAAACAGAAGAAAAACGAAAAAAAGCTTGGCGAGCATTTCGGGTACGATTTCGTAAAGATCACGGGGCTTCCCGCCGCAGCGCTGATTACACGTCCGCGTGTCATTCAAGTCGGCAAGCAGCCTCTGCCCAAGGGCGGATATATGATATCGGCAAACCATTGCAGCTTTTGGGATCCCATCGTGGTCCTGATCGCGTTCTGGAAGCGCAGGGTGTATTCGCTTATCACCAAGGATTTATATAAAAACAGGCTGATGACCTTTTTGTTGAACAATATCCATTGTATTCAGGTGGATAAGGACAATTTCAGCATTAATTCCTTCCACGAGGTCACAAAACAGCTGGGGAGAGGGCAGGTCGTGCTGATCTTTCCCGAGGGGCAGGTCAACCTTGATGCAAAGGATATGACAGCCTTCAAATCCGGCATCATTCTCATGGCGCATCGCGCCAAGGTGCCCATCGTGCCCATGTATCTTGTACCGGCCAAGCGCTGGTATCATCAGCACGTTGTCCTGATCGGTGACCCTATTGATATCCGCGAGAGGTGCGGCTTTATGCCGAGCGTGGATGAGCTGGGAGCTATCGGAGATTTTGTCCAGACAAAGCAAGAGCAACTGAAAAACTACTACTATCAAGAGATTTGCAAGGAGAATACAAAATGATGGATGCAAGTGTGTTTGAAAAATATACAAGCAAGGAGACCTTTGACAAGATCGTCGACTTTGCCAACGTCACAGAGATGTGGGAGCATTCGGTCAAGACCTATGGCGACAAGAGCGCTGTTGTTGACGGCAAGGATTATACCTACGCTGAGCTGGATGCTGAGGTTGCGGCCTTCAGAACCGTGCTTGCTGATGCAGGCGTGGGGCAGGGCGACGCCGTGGGTATCTTAGCCCCCAATTCTGTCGGCTTTATCAAGGCCTATCTTGCTATCAATACCCTTGGCGCGGCCGCTGTGCTGTTGCCCGCGCACCTGGATGCCATGACCGTATTTGGCTGCTCCATGCTGTTTAGACTCAAGGCTCTCGTTTACGATCAGGCGCTGGATGCAAGCCTGGCCGTGGCCCGTGAGAAGAATCCCGCTCTGCCTCTGATCGATACTGCCGCAACCGCCCCTGAGGCCACCGCGGCTGTTTCCCCCGATACAAACAGTCTGTCCACCGTCATCTTTACGGGCGGCACCACGGGCAAGAGCAAGGGTGCAAGACTTTCGCACAGAGCCGTGATGTACGGCGTCAAGAACGGTTGCTACGGCTATGCCGACGTGTTCGAGCAGAGATATTTCTTAGTGCTCCCGCTGACCCACGTGTTCGGCCTGATCCGCAATACGCTGACCTCGCTTTACACGGGCAGCAGTCTGTTTATCTGCAAGAACCCCAAGAATATGTTCAAGGACATTGCGGTGCACCGTCCTACCATCATGATCCTTGTGCCCGCGCTTGCCGAGATGGCACTCAATCTGTCGAAGCAATTCTGCAGAAATATGCTGGGCGCGGATATGAAGACCATCATCTGCGGTGCCGCCCCCGTACCGCCGTACCTCATCCGTGAATACGCTAAGCTCGGCATCACGCTGCTGCCCGGCTACGGCCTGACCGAAAGTGCAAATCTGGTCAGCGGCAACCCCGAGGCGCTTGCCAAGCCCGATTCTGTCGGTCTGATCTATCCCGGCATGGAATATAAGGTCGTGGATGGCGAGCTGTGGCTCAAGGGTGTCAATATGATGGACGGTTACTTCGGCGATCAGGAAAACGCCGTTGCATACGAGGACGGCTGGTTCAAGACGGGTGACCTTGTCAGATTTGACGAGGACGGCTATCTCTACATCACAGGCCGTATCAAGGAGATCATCGTACTCTCATCGGGCGAAAACGTCTCTCCCGCTGAGCTTGAGGTCAAGTTCTACGCCTTGGATTGCGTCAAGGACTGCTTTATCTACGATATTATCGAGAACGGCATGCAGCAGCTGGTTATCGAGGTGGTTCCGAGAACCGAAACGCTCAGCGCACTTGGCACAGAGGACACCGCCGCTTACGTAACAGCCAAGGTCAAGGAGGTAAACGATACCTTACCGGCCTTTGAAAAAATCAATAAAATTATCATCAGGGATACCGATTTTGTTCGCACGCCCGCGATGAAGATTGCGAGACAGGAAAATGGCACTCTCAAGACAAGAAATTAAAGAAAAACTGGCAGACGTCATGAAAATGGTTCTGCGCGACCGTATGCCCGATCTGTCGGGTATGACAGAGGACTCTCATCTGGTAAACGATCTGGGACTCAACTCGGTTGGCGTGCTGTATATCGTTATAGCCATTGAGGAATTCTTCGGTGTGGAATTTGAGGACGTTGGATTTGGTGACTTTGCCACCGTTGGTGACGTTGTCGATTACATCGAGCAAAAGCAGAAATAATGAAATGGGAATATAAGCAACCCGCTCCGGGGGACATGGTTCGGGTCAGACTGGGTGATATTTATCATTACGGCATCTATGCGGATGATCGGGAGATCATTCAGTTCGGCCTTGCCCCCTCTGCGCGCCCCACACTCAAGGATAGAGAGATAGAGGTTTGCGCGTCGGATCTTGCCACCTTCCTTTGCGGCGGACGCCCGGAGGTTGCCGTGGCGGATGACGTTCACAAGCCCTGTCGCACACCCGACGAGATCATTGCCTATGCGCGTGCAAGCCTTGGCAAGCGCGGTTATCATATTCTCAGGAATAACTGCGAGCATTTTGCCTATGAGTGCGTCACGGGGACGCCGTATTGCTCGCAAACGGCCGACGTGCGCGCGCTGTTTCGTTCCTTGCCTGTTGTAGACGTGTACGTTGCCCCGATCGATGCGCAGTATGACGTAGAGCACGGCCGCATCCAAGGTCTGCTGTCATACGCTCTGGGGCGCACGTTTGGTCTGCGCGCAGATCAGCTGACCTTTACCCAAACCGAGCAGGGAAGATGGTTGACCGAGAAATGTGCGGTCGCCGTCTCGCATTGTGCCGATGCGGTTGCCGTTGTGATCTCACGTGCCGCCGTGGGGGTGCAGATCCTGCCCGAGGATACGAACCTGCCACCAAAGCAGGGCCACGTTGTAAGCGTCATGCTCAACGGACGCACCTACGTGCTGGCGGTGGATACCGCCACCCCCGATATCATTCGCACCTATATCGTCACAGACCCAAAGATATTGGCATAAACAAACGGAGCGTTCCCTCATGGGAACGCTCCGTTTATATGGATGACAGGATTAATCGGCAGCCTTGTGCCAGGTAGCCTTGTCAAGATAAGCCGAGAAGGCCTCGTGCTCCTGCTTGGTG
>JAZULL010000020.1:0-16144 GCA_045603085.1 Eubacteriales bacterium
TATATCGGTTTTATGATTCTAAAAAGAAGCGGGGATGAATCATCCCCGCTAATTCCGCAGCCCCGTCGGGCAACTTCCTTTTTTATTGATCAATACTCTTCGCTAAAAGCAGCGTATTCCTCGTTCTTGCCCTTCTTGGACTGCTTTTCCTCAAGGTAAATGACGATCTTGCGGTTGTTCTCAGAGCCGATCGAGTTGGTGGAAACACCCTCGATGTGCTGAATCTCGGAGTGAATGATTCTTCTCTCGTAAGGATTCATGGGCTCGAGCATAACGCTCTTCTTGTACTTGAGCACCTTCTCAGCCATTCTTCTGGCCAGAGCACGCAGAGTCATCTCGCGCTTTGCGCGGTAGCCCTCCACGTCAACCGTGATCTTGACGTATTCTCTCTTGACGCCGTCTTCCTTCTTGTTGGCAGCCAGGTTTGCCAGATACTGCAGAGAATCCAGCGTGTCACCGTGGTGACCGATCAGAACACCTGCGTTCTCGCCGTCGATGTTGATCAGCTTGTCGTCGTTGTTGCCGTCGGACAGGGTGACGGTCAGGTCAAGACCCATGTTGGCAACCAGCTTCTGCACGAATTCAAGAGCCAGATACTCGCCCTTTACCACGTAGGTGGCGCTGATCTTTGCAGGAGCGGCACCAATGCCAAACAGACCCTTCTTGGGCTCCTCCAGTACGGTATATTCAATATCCTGTGCACTCGGTGCGCCGAGCTCGGCTACTGCCTTTGCAACAGCCTCCTCGACCGTCTTTGCACTTACAACTGTTTCTTTTTTCACAATGATATTCCTCTTATAATTATGAATTTTGGGAGTTGTCCTCGGACTCATTCTTCTTGTCCGATTCGTCCTTGAGAGGCTCTGCCATAGCAGGCGCTTTCTCATTCTTGGGCTCGGCAGGCTCTTCGGTCTCTGCGGGAGTCTCGGGACGGCCGATATAATTGCCCTTTTCATCATACTCATCGTCGTCGATGTGATGCAGGGATCTTACGGGAGCACCGCTCGAGCTGCCGCTGTGGCTGCCGGAGGGCTTGCTCTTGTTCTTGGAGCTCTTGCCGTACATTTCCTTCTCAGCGGCCTTGTAATCCTCCTCGGTGAATACCGGGAAAGGCATGGCCTTCTTGAGAATAAACTGCTTGAGCGTGCCAAGCAGGCTCTTGAACATCCAGTATACACCGACTGCTGCGGGTACGATGAATGCGATATAAACGCTCATTGCGGGCATCATGATGTCCATGATGTTGTTGGAGCAGCCCATTGCCTTGTCGTTCTCACCGGTGGTGGGCTGGTAGGTCAGCTTTCTGTTGAGCTTCATGGAGCCAAAGTATACCACGAAGGTCAGAACGGGAACGAGCAGCAGCCACCAGTAGGTTGCAAAATTGCCACCGCCCTGGAACAGAATGCCGGGGGTCAGACCGAAATTCCAGGAGCCGATACTGAAGCTGGGAATGCCGTCTGCCACGATCTGCTCGAGCGCGTCAAAGCACGCCTCGGCATTGGAGAAATACGAGAAGGTCTTCAGACTCTCGAATGCATCGATACCCTGCTCGCCAAGCTTGGAGAGGATCTCGATGGTACCTCTCTCGGAATTGAGCGAGCCGCCAAAGCCGCCTGCGGCAACAGAGGTGGTGAAATACTGGGAAATGGCGGTCGAGAAGGTCTTGGCCTGGCCCAGCACGTAGAATACGGGGTCGATAACCACGTAATACAGCGCGAATACGATGGGCAGCTGCAAAAGCAGCGGCAAGCAACCGCTCATGGGGTTGTAGTTTTCCTTCTGATACAGCTCCTGGATCTCCTGGTTGACCTTTTGCATGGTCTGCTGGTCGTTTCTGCCGGCATAGTGCTTACGGATGGCCATTTCCTTGGGGCGGAGCTTAGCCTGCTTGATGGAGTTCTTCTGCTGCGAGATACCGAAGGGCAGCATCAGAAGCTCGATCACGATACCGAAATACAGCAGAGACAGGATATAGTTGTTGGTGCCGAAGGTCAGGTACTTGGTAGCCCACTTCAGACCAATACCGATCCACTGCAGAATGGTGTCAAGGATATTACCCTTGGCATCCAGATCCACCTCGGTCTGCATTGCCTTGACGATGGCTGCGGCATCTTCCTTGGTCAGGCTTGCGGGGATATCGGTCTGCAGATCAGACTTAGCCCACTCGTTTGCCTGCTTGAGAATTGCCAGTGCCTCGGCACTTGCCTCTTCCCAGCTTGCCATGACGTCAAAGCCGTCCTCTACGGACAGCGTGCTGTCAAAATTGAATTCTTTCTTTTCGCTGTTAACGTAACTTATCTTGTACTTATAGAACGTGCCGGTTTGGTTATAACCGCATGCAGCCAGGAACAGCTGACGTGCCGCATCGTTGGATTGAAGCAGGCTTGCCAGCTTCTTGGCGCCGTCCTCGCTCAAGGCAGCCTCGGGCGCGGTCTGCTCGGGAGCAGTGGTTGCTTCCTCGGTAGTGCCCTCGGTGGTGACTTCCTCAGCGGTGGTCTCCTCGGTCGCCATGACGGTCGGTACGGCAATACCGACAAGCATGACTGCCAGCATCATGCCGGCAAGCAGCTTTACAAGTACACTCTTAGCGTCTCGAATGTTCATTGTCATGTTTTTGTTCTCTTCCCCTTGTACCGGGAAGAATTCCTCTCACATATTTGCGAAAGCCTGCGCTTTCATTTGGTAAGTGCGCCCTCTGCGCTGTCGGAATCAGCGGACAGGGCTGTCCGATCACGGATCGGACTCGTTGTCATTGGGGTCTCCCTCGTTCTTTTTCGGTTTTTTGTACCGCCATCCCATAGTTTTGAAGCCTGTCATGGGCACGGGGTCGAATCCTGCGGGACACAACGGATTGCATCGCAGAATACGCCAGGCCGTCAGAGCGCAGGCAACGACAAAGCCACGATGGGTAAATGCCTCAACGGCATAGGCAGAGCATGTAGGAGAAAACCTACACGTGGGATGCGGCTTGAGCGGAGATAAAAATTTTTGGTAAAAGCGGATCAATAAAATAAAGAGCTTTTTCATCGGGGGTTACTTTTGGACCATTTCCAGTTTTTGCATGGCAAATGCCAGATCGGCGTACACGTCGCGCGAGCTCTTGCCTGCAATTTCCGGCTTGGCACTGATGACGATCAGATATCCCGTTTTGATGCTCTTGCGCTTGCAAAGCTCCCTGTACGCCGCGCGGATGATGCGCTTGGCGCGGTTGCGTCCGACCGCTCCGCCCACCTTTTTGGTGACCGAGAGTCCCAGTCTGTTGACGTATTTCTTTTCGGGATGTGCAAGCATCAGCTTTTTGGCGGCATAATCCTTGAGCACGTAGACGGCAACCGTCTTGCCCACGAATCGTCCACCCTTTCTGAACGCCTTCAGATACAGGTGATTTTCTTTAATTGCGGTTTCCTTCACCCTGTATGCCCCCTTGTCCTGTGTCTTTTGTGTTTACGATGCTTTCCGTAGTGTTTGTGTTGTTTTGGTATGTGTTGTTTTGGCGCGGATATCAGATCCGCAATTTTTCAAAGCCGTGACAAAGAAAAACCCCGATGACTAAACAAAACGAAATGAGTGATGTGTAGGCCATCGGCGGTTTTTATGTGTGATCCTCGTTTACGAAAATCAGTATGTCAGTCTCTTTCTGCCCTTTGCACGACGTCTCTTCAAAACGTTTCTGCCGTCAGCAGTCTTCATTCTCTTTCTGAAGCCGTGCTCCTTCTTTCTCTGACGCTTTTTAGGTTGATAAGTTCTAAGCATGTTTGGCACCTCCTTGCTGATTCATATCGGAAGCGTATCGTTCACAGCCGACATTTTCGCTTTTACACAATGACATCATATATTATAAACACAAAACACGTGAATTGTCAAGTGTTTTTTTAAAATTTAATAACTTTTTTCCATTTATATATCCTCTGCTCGGATAATCGGGCCGTCAAGAGGAATTTTGCGGATGGTTCTATGCCACAAAACGGCAAAAAACGTGATACATGCGAGAATGGACATCAGCTCCGAGATGGGGAATGCCCACCAGATGGCCTCCAGCCCGCCGCCAAAGTTGGCCAGCAGATACGCCGCGGGCAGCAGCACCACCAGCTGACGCGCAATGGACACGAACATGGAATAAATGCTCTTGCCGAATGCCTGGAACACGCTTGAGAGCGTGATGGACGCGCCCGCCAGCATAAAGCTCAGCGAAATGGTGCGCAGGGCCTTGATGCCGACGGTCATTTCCACAGACCCCTCGGTGATATTGAAAATGCTCATCATCTGCATCGGGAAGACCTGCATGATCAAAAGCCCCAGCGACATAATGCCCACGGCAAGCAGCGCGGCCACGACGGTGACGCGCACGATGCGGCGTCGCTTTTGCGCGCCGTAGTTATAGCTGACGATGGGGATCAGACCGTTGGTCAGACCGAACACCGGCATAAACACAAAGCTTTGCAGCTTGAAATACACACCCAGCACGTTCTGCGCGGCGGTGGTGAGTGCGCCAAAGCTGTTGAAGATCAGATTCAGACCGCCCGTCATGACCGAGCCGATCGAGCCCATGATGATCGAGGGCGCGCCGATCCCGATGATTTCCTTGATCAGCTTGCCGCCGGGACGGAAACCGCGGAAGGTCAGATGAATATCCTTGTTGCAATAGTGATTGAGCAGGATGCCGAAGATGGCGGACACGATCTGGCCTGCCACGGTGGCAATTGCCGCACCCGCAACACCCCAGCCCATACCGAAGGGCATGACGATCACGCCGTCGAACAGGGGGGTTCCCTTCTCCAGGATCAAAAACGGGTCAAGCACGATATTGATGATCGCGCCAAGTCCCTGGGTATACATGGACAGCGTGGTCTTGCCGGTGGATTGCATCAGCTTTTCGATCATGAGCTGTGCGCACGAGCCAAACGAGAAGATCAGGCAGATGGACAGATAGGTCGTACCCGCCTCGACCACGGCGGGGTCGGATTGGTTCATCAGCTGCATGAACGGCTTTACCGCAAACAATCCCAGCAGCAAAAACAGAATATAACTGCAAGCCGAGAGAAACATGCCGTTTGCCGCAATGGCATCGGCGGTTTTACGGTCCTTACGGCCAAGACTGCGCGCAATCAGCGCATTGACGCCCACACCCATGCCAACGCCGACCGCGATCTGCAGATTCTGCACGATAAACGCGATGGCCAACGCCGCAACCGCGGGCGAGGACTCCAGCCCCTCGTAAGGTATATGGGAAACGAACATGGTGTCCACCACGTTGTAAAGCGCCTGCACCAGCATAGACGCGATCATGGGCAGGGACATGGTGATCAGTAGCTTGCCGACCGGCATGGTACCCATTTTATTTTCTTTTACGGTTTTTTCGGACAATCTTTGAGTTCCTTCGTCTTTCTTTGAAATTTCACACTGAACCGTATTATACCATAAGATCCCCCTGCGGTCAACCTGCCCGCGGCATTTTCAGCGAAACACATCACCCGCCGCACCGCGCTCCCACGCGATTTGGACAAAATGCGACGCAAAACAACAGCCGCGGCATGCCGCGGCTGTTAAAGAAAGTTTTATTGGATGTGTTCGGTCAAAAAGACGGTCAGCCAAACGCCATGCCCCCACCGTTGCCCGTCACTTTCCGTGTAATACGAGGCGGAGCATTCCAGGGCCATTCTGCCGTCCGGCGCGATCACAACCCGCTCGATCTCATAGGATGCATCCTGACCTTGGGCATAATATGCCAGAATCGAGGACTCCACGTAAGAGATCACCTCATCGGGAATGGGCTGTGCATTTCGCAGCGCGCCGACGTACCCCAGATAATAACAGATAATGTTTCCGTATGGATCTATTAATATCTCAATTTCATCAGAAGACGGATACTCTCCCACGTATCTGATATACGAGAAGATAAGTGTGCCGTCTGAAAACGTTTCAGATTCTTGTTCGCGGTAAGCCTGTGGATCGGACACGACCTGAGCCAACACATCCTGTGCAATCTGCCGTTGCGATCCTTTCTCGTCCGTTTCAAACATCTCGTTGTAGTTGGAAAAATGCATGCATTCTCCCGTTTCACAGTCGATCCATGCCTTCACTCGCCCCGAGTCGCCTTGATACTCATGCCTTGCCTGCCAAGTAGCGCTCGCAGTTCGGGATTGCTTATATGCAAGCTCATATTCCACGCCCTGCACCGTCAGCGTCACGGTCTGCGGAGCGTCCGGGTCCTGATATACCCTATTCGACCAGACCTGTTCCACCATGCCCGTGGACATTCCGGGAGAATCCGAAACACCGGTCACAGCATATTCGGGTCTTTGCACAAATGCCCCGAACTCGGTATCCGACCATGCAAACCTGGGGTAAGGATCAGCCGGAGGCAACAGCTTGGAGACGGTCAGATTTGCGAGCAGCTGTCTTGTGTCCACCGTGTCGGCATTGGCAACGCAATATCGGATCTCAACCACCATACCGTCAAGCTCGCCCCACCACGTGATCATATCTCCCGTACCCGAGGCATGCGGCTCTCGGGTTTCGGTATGCAGCGTCAGACGGCCATCCGACGTGGAAATCGGGCTGTCAAGCAGATTTTTCTTGCGCACCTCTCTCTTGATGGATTTCAGATGCGCGTTGGGATCGTCCTCGTTCAGGAAAATGCGATGGCTGACCCAATCCCCGTTTTCGGCGTCGATCGATACCGAAAACAGATCGTACGGCTCTTCGGTCGATACACTTGTGCTGATGACATGCGACATATAGGTCACCTCGCCGTCGATGATCCATGCATAGGGCATACTCTCTGTAAGCGCCACAAAATCGATCAACCCCTGACGGTCCTCAACTCCATAGGCATTGAGGCCTTGCAAATATACCGCCAGCTCTTGCTCGTCCTCGCAATCGATCATCTCGCGCATTTTCTCAAATTCCTGCATACTGCGCACTTCGATGGAAAGCGTGGGAATAAGAGGTGGGTACTCTTGCGGCATAAGTATTGAAGGCAGTATCAGCATAGCCCACATCCCTACGGGAACAAGGCCGGCAAGACACAGCGCGATACAAGCCGCCACGGCAAGCCTGCGCCACGCGCGACGCTTGGTTGCCCTTTTTTGTGCCAGACGCTGATCCATGGCACGGAATTTCTCCAAAATACGGTCGTCGATCTCGCCGATTGCTTCAAAAAATTGCTCTTTATTCATACGTCCACGCCCTCTCTTTCCAGCAGAATGCGAAGCTCGCGTCTGATCTCGGCAAGCTCCTTATTGACAAGAGATACACTGCAATCCAGACGCTTTGCCACCTGCGGCACGGTCAGCGAAAAGAAATATCTTGCCACAAAGACGTACATACGACGCTCGGTCGTACGCTCCAGATACTCGGTCACAATGCGGGCAACCGTTGCGGATTGCAGATCGCGCTCAACGCCATGTGAGTCCGGCAGAAACTCCTGTACCTCGTCTAAGGGGCGACACGCTTCCCGCGGCACACGCTTTTGCCTCGCCGCCGCACGGTGGCGGTTGAGCGAGAGGTTGCGCGTGATCTTGGCTAAGAATGCATGAAAGATCTGCGGACGCTGGGGCGGAATGGTATTCCATGTTTTGAGATAGGTGTCCTGCAGGCATTCCTCGGCATCCTGCTCGTTGGCCAGAATACTATAGGCGACAGTGTGCAGATATTCGCAATATTTTTTGTCGGTCTCAGCAATCGCGCGCTCTTCTCTGGCAAAGTACAGATCAATGATCTGCTCGTCACTGAGCACGCTCTCGCGTTTTCTTTGATTCATATCGCACCTCCTTCGTAATATCTCTTCACCTATAAAGACACCGTTTTTTGAAAACCGTGTAAAATCTTGGATTCACTTCATTGTATCATATTTTACTTATAATTGCAATACGGGACAAATTCCGATTTTTTCATTGACGGCAAGGACAAATGGTGGTATAATGATGATAAGAATCTGCAAAGGAGGGATAAAATGCATTCGGTCATTAAGGACGTGGACTTTCGCCGCGAGATCAAGAGCGACCCCGGGGTCTGCTATTTCTTCTTTGGCGAGGAGGACTACCTCAAAAACGCCGCCGTGCGCACCGCGTACGCCGCGCTTGGCGGCGACCCTGCCTTTGATATTTTCAACTACACGGTCATAGACGGGCGCGACTACACCCCCGACCGCCTGCTGGACGCGCTGGCCCCTCCCCCCATGGCGGCCGAGCGCAAGCTGGTGGTACTGCAAAGCCCCGATTTTGCAGGCTTTAAGCAAGCGGATTTCGGAGCGCTTTGCGAGGTGCTGAGCACGCTGCAGGATTACGACTACAACACGCTGATCATCACCACGACCGCCGACGGCTTTGACCCCGGCAACTATGTCAAGGGCAAGCCCTCGCAGCAATTCAAGGAGCTTTGCGAGCTGGCAGTTCCCGTGCTGTTTGAAAGGTCCACCCCCGCAAAGCTTGCCGCATGGGCGCAAAAGCACTTTGCCGCGTACGGTGCGGTGGCCTCGCCGCAGATAGCACAGCAGACCGTCGACTTTTGCGGCCGCGATATGTTCACGCTGGCATCCGAGATCGAAAAGATCGCCTGTTATGCGCTGGCGGCGGGCAGAAGCGAGATTTTGCCAAGCGACGTGACCGCCGCGGGCATTCCCGCCAACGAGTACGGCACCTACGCCTTTGCCAACGCCATTGCCGAGGGACGCCGCGCCGATGCCCTGCTGATTCTGGACGATTTCAGATTCCGCCGCATCGAGCCCGTCATGATCATGGGCGAGGTGGTAGCTATCTACGGCGACCTGCTGGGCGTCAAGGTGCTGTCCGACAAGGGCTATTCCGCACCCGAGATTGCCGCTGAGCTCAGAATGAACGAATACAAGCTGGCAAGATACCAAAAAAGTCTGCGCAACGTTTCCACCGAGCGCATGTACGCCACCATCCGCGCCGCCGCTCTGGCCGATGCCGAGCTCAAATCGGGTGCCAAGGGCTATGCACCGCTGGAAAAACTGATCTGTTCTTAATATATTGTATTGGAGGTTATTATGAAGATTCTCAATTTCGGTTCCCTGAACCTTGACTACGTATACTCGGTTGACCACTTCGTTGCCGAGGGCGAAACGCTGGCATCCACCGTCCGCAATACCTTCTGCGGCGGCAAGGGACTCAATCAGTCGGTCGCGCTTGCGCGCGCAGGTGCAGAAACCTATCACGCAGGCTGTATCGGCCCCGAGGGAGATATGCTGACCGACATGCTGTCGGGTGCAGGCGTGGATGTCACCTACGTGCGCCGCGTGGACACCCCCACGGGTCACGCCATCATTCAGGTCGACCCCCGCGGTCGCAATTGCATCCTGCTCTTTGGCGGCGCAAACCAGTGCAACGACGTAGCATACGTGGACACCGTGCTGGCAAATTTCGACGCCGGCGACTGGCTGGTGCTGCAAAATGAGATCTCTTCCCTTGCCCATCTGATCAACGCGGCTAAGACCAAGGGCATGACCGTGGTGCTCAACCCCTCTCCCTTTGACCTGAGTCTGGTTGCGGCAGGACTTGACCAAGTGGATTACGTTCTGCTCAACGAAACCGAGGGTAAGCAGTTGACCGGCTATGAAGACCCCTCCTATATCCTGAACGCCATCCGCGCGTCCTACCCCGACCTCAAGGTCGTGCTGACGCTGGGTAAGGACGGCTGTATCTACGACGACGGAAAGCAGCGCATCCCGCACGGCATCTTTGCCGTCAAGGCTGTTGACACCACCGCCGCAGGCGACACCTTCACCGGCTTCTTTATCGGTGCGATCAGCCAAGGCTTCTCCCCTGCGGCCGCCATTCGCCGCGCCAGCGCGGCAAGCGCTATTGCGGTTTCCCGTCCCGGTGCCGCACCCAGCGTGCCCACCGCAGACGAGGTGACCGAATTCCTCAATGCCAACACGCCCTGCCCCGCACCCGCGATCTGACCATAAAGTAACGCCCGACCTTGCACAAGGTCGGGCGTTTTTTCCGTATATTATTCCCACATACCAACGCCGGGCTTGGGGCGAGAAAAGACGGTGGGCTTTTGGCGAGCAAAGACCTCGCGCGCGTTACGCGAGAGATCCGAGAAGGTCAGATCTCTGTCACGGTAAATGGTGGGCGGACAGGAAAGGCCGATCTCATAGATCCAGTTTCCGTCGTACCCAACCTCTTCCAGGGCATCCATCACCGCTACCCAATCCACAACGCCCTCACCGGGCAGCCAATGGCGTTCGTTGATGTTATCGCGGTCGGAGATATGCGTGGTGGCAATCTTTTTGCCGATCTTGCGCACAAAATCCGCCTCTTTTTCGCGGAACAGGTGGTTCGCGTCAAAGCAGACGCGCAATCTGTCGTCATAAGCCAGCATAGCAAGGATCTCGTCGGAATCGCGTCCAAGGCAGGTTCTGGGCAGATCCTCAATACAAATATCCGCGCCGTACGCGCCTGCCACGTCCGCAAGGCGAGGCAACGCCTCCCCTGCGCGCTTGACTCTCTCGGCGCGCTCCGTTTCCGCCAGCGGCTCGCCGCCCGAGTGCATGACCACGTGCTTGATTTCCATCACCTGGGCACGCTTGATCAGCTCGGTCTGGTACGCCATCGCTCCCGTGGCATGCTTGTTGGTCACGTCATACACCTGCTGGGGCGCGATGGGCAGGTGAATACTACCGATCTCCAGACCGTGGCGCTTGGCGATCTCTGCGGTCCCGGCAAAGTCCGCCAAAGGAAACTCCTCCGCGCTCATAGCGATCTCCAGCACCTGAATGCCGCCCTCGACCAGCCGACACGCAAGGTCGTCCGTCAATCGGTCCTTGCCGTATACGGAATAGCCTATTTTCATACTCAAACACCTCCCTGATCAATTTTCGGGAGCGTCGATGTACGACACCAGCTGCAGATCTCTGATCTCCATGGTGTGATAAAACGTTGCAATGGTCTCCCAGCCCACGTTCATACCGCTGATATAAAGCTCGGAAAGAGAGCCTACCGTAAAATAACCGTCCTCCAAGCCCTTCTCCAGCATATCCTCAAGATAGGGCTTGAGATCGATCTCCACGTGCACCCACTCGCCGCTCGTGTCGGGCATTTTGTTTTTATACAGCGTGCGACCGCTGTTTCTATATACGTACTTTGAGCCGATGGAATAGATCATGGCGCCGGAAGAGTCCGCCTTACCGCCATCATATCCAATATAGTGGCTGGTTCTGTCAGCACGGTTATCAAACAACTGCACGCCAAACCAGCAAAAATCGTGGGTATCGGTGCCTTTTACGTAGAAATACATCAAGAATTGCGCCGCGCGTACCCAGTCGCCCTCAATCGGGGTCTCTACAAATTCCATCAGACGGATGTCCATGGAAAGTATGATACGGTCGGCATCGCAGGACAGATATTTCATTTCCTTGGACGTCATGGACTGCGAAAAATTGTCCTGCTCAACCAAAAGATGCGGCCAGTAATCGCCCTGCACCGCAGGCTTTCCGTGATAGTACAGGCTTGTATCAAGCTCAATGGTCATCACGTTTTGCTCGGGATCGTAACCAAAGCTTCTACCCATGCCGTCCGTGATCACGGTCGGATCACTCGGAATGCGGTTTTCCACAAGACAGGGACCGGTATCCCACTGCGCAAGTCTCCACACAGGCGAATCCGTGGCGCCGCCGTAAAAGCTGTGCGACTCCAGAATGGAGAATACATCACCGTTGTCGTGATCCTTTTGAGAGATCAGATCTATGCCGTCTTGGAACGTAAGATCGGGAATGATCTGCATAAAGCCTTGCTCCTCCTTCACAGTCGTCTGAGGTTCGGTGGTGTTTTGCTCCGTGGTGATCTGTGCTGTGGTGTCCGCCACCGTTTCCTCTGTCGGGACAGTCGTATCGGCAGGCGGCAGGGCGGGCGCGTCCTTGTTGCAAGCCGCAAGGGTCGGCAGACACACTGCCGCTGCTAAGATCAATACAAGTAATTTGTAACGTTTCATACGTTCACCGCCTTTCTTTGATTCATTATATCACAGATCTGCGAAGAGTGCAAGAGGCGCCGAGTGTTCAAGGACAAGCAATTCACTTGCAAAGCAAAGAATTTTGCAAAAAATAAAAGTTTTTTTCAAAAAAGACTTGCAAAATCAAAATGAATGTGTTATAATACCCGTTGTGCATAGGGGTATAGCTCAGTTGGTAGAGTACTGGTCTCCAAAACCAAGGGTCGTGGGTTCGAGTCCTTCTGCCCCTGCCAAAAAAGATAAGGGAACGCAATTGCGTTCCCTTATCTTTTTTGGCAGGGGCTTTGAATGAAGGACTCGAAGGGGGCGCGGGAATGAATGACAGCCTAAATGGCTGTCAGAACCGCGCCTGACCGAGGCGCGTAGCAAAAGACCGCATCAAATTCGCGGCTTTTGCGTCGCAGCGCCGAGAATCGAGTCCGAATGCCCCACGCTATTTATTCGGATCGTTTTAGATCCGACCGAGAAAAAACGAGAAAAGCGGAGATTTCGAGAGATTTCTCCGCTTTTTTCGCGCCTAACTTTTTTCGGATTTCCATAGATCCATTTTCGATTTTTCGTCGAGTCGAAGGGGTCGAACTCCCGAAAGCCTTCCTCCGAGAGGAAGGTGGCACGCGGCAGGGGTCCCCGAAGCGAATGAAATGAGCTTTGAGGGTTCGCTACGGAGCGTGACGGAAGGAGCCTGCGCGACTTAAAAATCTAATTAAACTTTACATCAACGCGCTCTCCCTCAGTCGCTTCGCGACAGCTCCCTCCCGGAGGGAGCCTTGGTCAAAATTGCTTGTACAGTGGTTGAAATGTTTACAAAATGGTGGTATAATGAAGTCAAGAAAGGCGGTGAGTTGTATATGAACTTTTCTCATTGCGATAAAGACGAAAAATATCTCTCTTTGCATGATTGCATTGCCGAACAAGCCTATTTTGAAAATGGGAAGTTAGGCTTTGAATTTAACGACGGATTTTGGATTTCGCCCGATCATCCCGAAAGTAATCTATCTAATCTTGTAAGAACGGATTTTTCAAAGGTTGAATATTCGTTGGAAGATGGTGCGGACTACGACGTTACCGTGTACGTTTTCAAGAAAAACCTTTTCAAAAAAACACTCCGTGTTGAATGGACAATTCAAGAATTGATAAATAACATAAACAACGGAAAATGCAAACTCGAATTTTTGTACCAATATGTTGATTATAATTCGAGGATTGTTGAGTGCGAATTGAAACTCAATAAAAAACCATATCGCCAAGAATGTATTTTGAAGATTTCTGCTCCCGAAACTCGTTATTATTGGAACAATTTGCGCGAGGAGTGTCCGTGGTAAGTTTTTACATAGATTCGTTTGCAAGCATGGAGCAAAAGCCCGACAGACCTCGGACAGCTTTTGGCGCCTATCATCGCCAAGGGATAAGTCTATCCACCGACCGAAAACCACGGATCGATTTCGAAAAAACTTGCAGTATGGATCGATTTTGAAAGGGTGTGCCAAAAAAGATAAGGGAACGCAATTGCGTTCCCTTATCTTTTTTGGCAGGGGCTTTGAACGAAGGACTCGAAGGGGGGCGCGGGAATGAATGACAGCCTAAATGGCTGTCAGAACCGCGCCTGACCGAGGCGCGTAGCAAAAGGCCGCATCAAAACGCGGCCGAGCGTTTTGAGGATCTCCGATCGGTACGGTTTTTTGTGAAACATTGAGTAAGCCGCTTCGAGATCCCTTCCTCACTCACTTCATTCCGTTCGTCGGTTTTGCGCGCATGCGCAAAACTTCGACTCCGCTCAGGACGACACAAGACGCAGCATTCCGCATCTGCCCCTTGCACTTGTTATGGACTTGTGATATAATAAACCTATCCCCCGCACCATCCGAATTATTAAAAAGGAGGAGATGCCAATGAAATACCGCATGCTTGAGCCCGAAGAGATGGCAAAGCAAATTGATCTGAAAGCAATCCCCGGCAAAAAGCTGCGCATGCAATTCGGTTCGATTCCCGTTCGGCTAAAGCGCGTTTCTTTATAGCCAAGTAGAGTCATCCCTAAGCAAATCATAGAGAATCAAGGAGAACGAAAATGCATCAGAACTACGGTCTTGACATTACTAATCGCACCGATCTGGTGGGCATTTGCTACACCATGTGGTTCAACGCCGTACTGGGAAGCGGCCAAGGCCCCGTTACCAACGTCTCAAACGTGGCCGAGCTGACCGAGAAATACGGTTGGAGTGAGCAATACGGCTTTGGAAACGCACAGGAGCAACACAACGATCTTGGCAAATTCCACTATTGGAGCGAGCCTGCGCAGGGCTACTACCGCTCCACCGATAAGGCCGCCATTCGCCACAATCTGACACTTTTGCAAAATGCGGGTGTGGATTTCTTGATCCTGGACTTCACCTTTGTAGGCGGTAATACCCATAAAAACCAACAGTTTTGGGACAGCCACGTGGAATACTCCACCGTCGCCTTGCTTGACACCATGGTTGAGATGCGTGCCGAAGGTCTCTGCACCCCTTACGTAGTCATGTGGCCCAACACCCCCGACGCCTTCCCCGTTTTCTACGAGAAATTTTACGGGCAGGAAAAATGGAAGGATTGCTTTGTGTATCGCGACGGCAAGCCCTTTATTCTGCATTGGCGTTATAAGACCAATGAAACCGACCTTTTCACAACCCGCGCCATGTACGGCCTGCAGGGCACGGTCGACATGGGGCAATGGAGCTATCTTGAGCCTGACAACCGCTCCACGGTATGCTATGATGCCAACGGAAATGCCGAGCAGGTGGGCGTTTCGGTGGCTATGCAATCCACCTACATGTCACACACCCAAACAGCGCACGGCAGACAGGGCGGTCGCTTCTGGCACGCGCAATGGCAGACCGCCTTTGACGTGCACCCCAAGATCGTGACGCTGACCTGGTGGAACGAATGGTGCGCACAGCTGTTCTGCGTGGACGGCAAATACGTGTTCACAGACAACTTTAATCAGGAATACAGCCGCGACATCGAGCCCATGAAGGGCGGTCACGGCGACCTTTACTACCGCTGGCTTTGCGAGTATATCCGCGCCTATAAGTCGCATCTGCCCTGCCCTGTTTTGACACACAACACCGAAAAGGAGAATAACGGCTTATGATTTTGGAAAAAGCCAAGGAAACCATGACCTCTCGCCAGCGCGTGCGCAAAACGTTTGAATTTGAAAAAACAGACCGCGTACCCATTGGTTACGACGCCAACGCCGGCATTCACGCCAGGCTTTGCACAGCACTTGGTGTGGCAGCTAACGATATGGAGGGGCTATATCAGGCGTTAGGGGTAGACACTCGCTCCATCGGTGCGCCCTATATCGGACCGCAGCTGCACAAGGTACCAAAGGACCGCATGGTCAATCAGCTCGAGGGCTGTATCATGCGCTGGGTGGAGCATGCCAGCGGCGGATATTGGGATTTTTGCGACTTCCCCCTGAAAGATGCCGAGGACGCGCTGTTTGATGCCTTCCCCATTCCCAACCCCGACCATTTCGACTACGATGCTGCGTTAGCATTAGCCAAAAGCTACGGTGGCCAATATGCGTTGTACGTAGGCGACCCCGGTACGCCCGACATCATCAACTCCAACGGCCGTATCATGGGTATGGAGGACGTGCTGTGCCATCTGATTTTAGATGATGAGGCCGCCATGTCATTTATGCGCCGCCGTGCCGCATTTCAGCTTGCGGTTATGGAAAGGCTGCTTGATAAATGCCGCGGATATATCGATTTCGTATGGCTGGGCGAGGATCTTGGCACACAGATCGCGCCCATGATCAGCCTTGACCTTTACAGAGAGCAGATCAAACCCATTCACAAGCAGTTTATCGACCTTTCCGCCGCGCACGGTCTGCCTTCCATGATGCACTCCTGCGGCAGCAGCTCTTGGTTTTATGAGGATCTGATATCCATCGGCCTGCGCGGTGTGGACACCTTACAGCCCGAGGCGACCAATATGTCCCCCTCTTATCTTGCCGAGCACTTTGGCGGCAGACTCAATTTCCGCGGCTGCATCTCCACCGCAGGTCCGCTTGCCTACGGCACTGCCCGGGACACCGAGCGCGTTTGCCGGGAGACGCTTGAAACCATGATGGCAGTGCGCGGCTACCACTTCGCCCCCACCCACGCCATCCAGGACAACTCCC